>JADJYQ010000006.1:0-300000 GCA_016719615.1 Saprospiraceae bacterium | reverse complement strand
CCCCATATAAGCAAGGTTGGCACTTTAATCAAATGAAGTTTGTCACCCATATTGTGTCTGATAGCTGACTTTGCAGTGGCGATGACCCGAATCGCTTTTCCTCTGTCGTTTACAATATTGTAGACTTCATCAACTAAATCTTTGGTTGCGACGGCAGGGTTAAAGAATGTTTCCTCTGTTTTCTTTTTGATAAACTCGTAATCACCTCTTTTGGGAAATGTATTGCCCATGCCACTCTCAAATAAACCGGAACTTCCGGTAAGAGTAAGGCTCTGCACCCTGTCTGCGTCTTTGATGGTATACATTAATGCAACGTGACCTCCCAGACTGTTTCCTAGTAAATTCAATTGATGATAATCCTTATGGTGTACAAAATCTACTACATAATCCACAAGACCGCTAACTGTTGCCTGAAGTATGGGCAGCTCATAAATGGGCAATAAAGGCACAATTACATTAAAATTTTTACTGAAATTTCGAATGATGCCCTCAAAGTTACTAAGTGCCCCAAACAGCCCGTGTAATAACATGAGATTTGGTCCATTTGTGCCGGATTCAATAAATTTAAACTTACCCTCTATTTGTATGGGATACTCCATAAATAACGCTTGCTTCGAACAAAAATAATGGAAATATTTACAAATTATGCATTATTGGACTTTGACAAACGAGTCCAGTAAACAAACAGGCAATAAAGAAATAAAACGATGCCGAAAAGTTGATGCAAAACTGCCAACCATAGAGGAATAGAGCCTACACTGTTTAAAACTGTAAATATTCCAAGTAAAATTTGTAAACTCAATAACATAACAAGAGTCATACATACCTTCCCAATATCCTTTCCTACAATTTTATACACCCAAATCACAAATACCAATATTAAAACAACCAGCAAATAGGCCATTGATCTGTGCCAGAATTGTACAATGATAGGTCCTATAGCAGAATTTTCATATTCACCAAAAACGTATTCAACATAAGCAGACCCCTCAAAAACCTGATTTGGAATCCATTTACCTTGAAGTAAAGGCCAGCTTGGAGCCACAATCGAAGCACGCATACCTGCAACTACGCCTCCCAGAAAAATCTGGAGACTCAAACAGCCTAAAATAAAAATAAAGAAATTGCGAATGTGTTTCTCAAAAATTTTAACGCGTATAAACATCTCGCGCTTACAGATAATATATAACAGATAAGCAACGGTGATCACGGCGGCCATTAAATGAAATGCTAGTTTGTAGGCATTTACCCAGGGTCTGTTGATAAGTCCGCTACTCACCATGATCCAACCTAAGCTAGCGACAAAAGAAGTCAATAAAATCAGCACAAATAGTCGCTTTATCAATATCTTATCCAATCGCTTTTTATAGAAAAACCAACAAAAAGGAAAAAAGAAAACCAGACCCATCAGACGCGCCCAAAGTCGGTGTGCATATTCCCAAAAAAATATAAATTTAAAATCACTCAAACTAAACACAGCATTAATTTTTTCATATTGCGGCGTTTTTTTGTAAAGATCAAAATGCACATTCCAGGCCTCTTCAGAAAGTGGATACAAAATACCTGTCACAATATCCCACCGCGTAATACTCAATCCACTTCCAGTAAGACGGGTTATACCTCCCAGTAAAATTTGTACCAGCAACATTATAAAACCAATAATGAGCCACACATTTATTCCGTTCTTTAGCTTTCCAAACATCGGTCAAATATCAGCAATAGGCCCAACATCGCGAAACATTAGGTTTTTATAATCACTATATATATATAATATTTAATTTAAATAAAATGAAGAAGAATATAGAGCCTGTTAAAATGTGGAAAAGTATGAATTTTAAACTTATAAACATTTTATCAACACAATTATTTAATAATTACATCCTAATATTCAATATTTTTACATAGTTTTTAACATATGTTAGTATACAAGCTTGTTAAAAATGGAAACCAATAAATATGTTAAAAAATGTATTATAAAATCTTGTTTTAAACAAAAGGAATGGCAATTGCCTCATGAAAGAGGATAATTGTTGAAAGGTCCTAAAAACTATAATAGAAAAGATTGGAATTTATAAAACTATATTTGAAAACTAAAAAATTCCATTACTGATATACAAGGTATTAAATGTAAGATTAAATTAACATGTTTATAAAATAAGATGCGAGCCTTAATACAAAGAGTCTCTTTTGCCAAGGTCGAGATTGGTGAAAAAACGATAGCCGAAATACCTCAGGGATTATTAGTCTTTCTTGGTGTTTGCGAGGATGACGATTTACAGGATGTAGAATGGTTAAGTTCCAAAATGATACAAATGAGGATTTTTTCTGATGAAAAACAAAAAATGAATCTGTCTATTCAAGAAATTGAAGGCCAGATTATGATCATTAGTCAATTTACCCTATTTGCATCCACCAAAAAAGGCAACAGACCTGGATTTACATCAGCGGCAAGGCCAGAAAAGGCAGAGGAATTATATTTAGCATTTATTAAAAGGGCTGAAGAATTGATCGGGAAAAAAATTAAAACAGGAACATTCGGTGCTGATATGCAAATTCACCTGGCCAATGATGGACCTGTAACAATTTGGATCGATAGCAAAAACAAAGAATAATCCAATGATTAAAATGCAAGAACAAGTACACCAGTGGATTCAACAATATGGAGTTCGTTATTTTGATGAAAAAACGAATATGCTTTTACTGGTTGAGGAAGTGGGCGAGTTAGCTCGGCTGATCGCGCGAAAATACGGGGAACAATCTTTTAAATTCGGTGAGGATTCAAACAAAGTAAATGAACATATAGAAGATGAGATGGCAGACATTTTATTTGTTCTGTCTTGCCTGGCGAATCAAATGAACATCGATCTTGATCGTATCTTTGAAGCAAATATTCTTAAAAAGACCAAAAGGGATCTGGACAGGCACATAACAAACGAAAAACTTAAACAATAAACCGATTGATAAAAAGAGCAACCCAGATTCTAGCCTTTTCTTTTTTGATCTTATGCTTGGTCTCGGCCACATTTGCCTATTTTTTTATTCCCGATAAAACAAAACATGCCAACAATCAAATACCTGAATTGGCGTTAATCGATCCTATGCAAAAGCAGTGTATAGATTGCGAACGAGTGGTATCAAAAGAAGAAAATTTTGTTAGCAAATATTTTTCAGGATTAAATTCAACTTTTAAATGTGTAAAAGCAGAAGAACGCATCGAAAATGATGTTTCCTGTTTCTATTATTTTTTTGGGGCAGATAAATTTGGAAGAGATGTCTTTAGCAGACTTGTATTAGGAATAAGGTACACTTTAGTGATTGGATTGAGTGCGGTATTATTGTCCTTAATGATCGGCTTGGTGCTTGGTGGATTAGCCGGCTATTTTGGTGGCAAAACGGATCAACTGATAAGTATCTTTATCAATGTGTTTTGGTCTTTGCCAACCATTCTATTAGCTTTTGCAGTAATTCTGAGTTTTGGTCGCTCACTTTTTTCAATTTTTATAGCGATCAGTCTCACGATGTGGGGTGACGTTGCCAGATTGGTCAGAGGCCTTGTCATGAAATATAAAGAATACGTTTATGTACAAGCGGCAAAAACATTGGGTTATTCGAAGCTAAAAATCATTTTTCAGGAAATTATTCCTAATTTAATGGGTCCGGTTTGGGTAAATGCAGCAGGAAATTTTGCACTGGCCGTTTTACTTGAATCCGGTCTTTCATTTCTTGGTTTCGGTTTGCAGCCGCCCACGCCTACATTAGGAAATATACTTCAGGAACAATATGTATATGCAATATCAGGTAAACCTATGTTGGCTTTGATTCCCTCTATTATTGTAGTTTTGCTCATATTATCTTTTCAGGTGCTGACGAATTATTTAAGAGATCGCAGTGACCTGCGGCATACCCGATAAATGATGAGTAGAGACCAGGAAATTCTCAAAAAAATGCAAAATGAGCTTAGCTTAAAACAGCTACAGATTACCTCATTGCTCAACATTACTCAGGCGATTAATGAAAACCTTCCGCAAGAACAATTATTTGGCATGTATAAAAGTTTCCTGACCTGGGAGCTTAGTATTGAAAGATTGATTTTATTTTCAAAAGACGATAAAAGTTGGATTCCGGTCGTGAGTCATAATGTGGATGCAGATACACCAATAACAGAACTGCCAAAATATTTTATAAATTACCGAAGATTACACACGATCAAAAACAGTGATCCCAAAGCCCTGCACAATTTTGAATTTATAATTCCGGTCTATCACAAATCGGACCCCATAGCATACTCGTTAATCAGCGGTGTCAAAAACGGAGAAGATATTTATAATAATATTCAATTTATTACATCTATCACCAACATTGTTGCTGTAGCCATTGAAAATAAAAGGTTGGTAAGAAAACAAATTATTCAGGAAACGGAATGGGAGCTTGCAAAAGAAGTGACTCAAATGTTGATTCCCGACAAAATGCCGGAGGGAAATCATTATTCACTGGCAAACGTATACCGGCCACATTATAAAGTAGGCGGAGATTATATTGATTATTTGTGGTTTTCAGAACATCAATTGTGTTTTTGTATAGCAGATGTCTCGGGAAAAGGAATTGCGGCTGCAATGATTATGGCAAATTTCCAGGCACTGGTCCAAAATCTTGGTCAACAATACAAAGATTTGGAAACCTTGGTCCTTGTTTTAAATCAAGCTGTATTGAGAATTACAAAAGGAGAAAAATATCTGACCTTTTTTATAGCGGTAGCGGATTTTAAAGCGAAGCGTTTATTTTATGTAAACGCAGGACACATTCCGCCAATATTTTACCAGAATGGGGAAATCCGGGAATTGAAGGCAACTTCAACGATTATTGGGCATTTTGACCCATTACCAGGAGTGAAGGAAGCGAGTCTGCCCCTCGAACCGGGAACCATATTAGTAGCTTATACCGATGGATTGACCGATGTAAAAAGCCAATCTGGCGTAAACTTTTCAATGGATCAATTAAAACAGTTTATATTAGACCACAAATCCGATGTTCCTGCAAAACTTTGTCAGAATCTCATGGATGAGATCGTAGGCTTCGGAGAAAATACAGAAATGCCAGACGATATCGCTATTATGACATTTAAATATCTTGAAAAATGAAAAAGAAACTCGTTGCGGTTCTTTTAGCCATTTTTGCCGGAGCATTTGGAGTTCACAGATTCTATTTGAAACAACCCGAATTGGGCATTGCATATATTGCACTATATATTTGGCTGGGGAGATTTTTGGGATTTCCAATATCAGCGATCATGGGATGGTATGATGCCTATAAACTCATGATGATGGATGAGCAGGAATTTGATCGAAAATACAACAGTCCTTATTTCAGAGATCGCTATGGAAGACGCAGAGACGAGCCTAAAGAAAGGCCTTTTCAAAAAAGAGGGCAATATATTTTGATTGATGACGAAAGTTTAAGTAGAGAAAAACAGCCATCTTCTTATTTTAAGGATAAGAGAAACAAGAAAAAAGCGGAAACGCATAAAGAAGCGGGCATTCGCAAATTTAAAGCCTATGATGCCAAAGGCGCTATTGATGAATTTAAAAAAGCAATTGAAAACAATCCCGCGGATATTTCAAGCCATTTCAACATAGCATGTGCATATTCTGTTGAAGAACAAGCGATGCTTGCTTTCCAACACATCGAACAGGCCATCGCCCTAGGTTATAAAGACACCTATAACATATTAAACAATGAGACACTTGCTTACATTCGAGTATTTCCTGCATTTGAAATGTTTAAAGAAAATCAATTTAAATTAAACCAACAGATTCAATCTTCTATCAAAGACACAGAGGAGAAGCAAACCAAAGAGCGGTTTGACTTACAACAGAAAGTACCCGTCATTCTTAAATCAGAAGCCCTATGAACCTAAGCAGGTGGACAGACATAAACAAAAAAGTATTACATCCCGGAGATACTGCAGGCATCGCCAAACAATTATTTCAGGAAGGGTCGGCTTTGGAAATTCCAATCGTCGAAAAAGGAAAATGCTTAGGTACAATTTCTGCAACAACCATTCAATCATATGAGGATTCCATGGAATTGAATCCTGAAGATTATAAGAAGGCTGTAATATCCACCCTTGAAGAATCGGTTCCGGGTATCTGGAAAAAGTTCATGGACAACCAATGCTCTACAGTAGTATTTGAAGATGCAAAAGAAAAATTTTTAGGCTATACAAGTGTTTGGGATTTTGTGAAGATATACAAACAAGTGGTAGGTATTGGAGAATTCAATTGTTTGTTGGTATTAAAAATGCGTAAATTGGATTATGTACTTTCAAAATTGTCAAGTCTGGCTGAGGAAACAGAGTGTTATATCATCAATGTATTTGTCATCTCCTCCGCAGATGCGGAATATATATATGTGAACTTAGATCTTGAAGGCGAACAACCAGAAGGATTTATTCAAACGCTGGAAAGACACGAAATAGAAGTAGAGCGGTTTCTTTGCAAAACAGAAAAAGAAGATGTTTTGCAGGAACGTCTTGATATGCTAATGAGCTATCTTAATGTTTAATAATATCGCAGGGCAAAAATTTTTTTACATACTTTGTTTTTTCTTAGGTATTTCGAATCTGGGTCTTACTCAGACAGATAGCCTTTTGACAATTTCTGGATTTCAATTTGCCGACCTTGTAAAGACTAAAGAATGGTATCTGTTGCGGGAGATCCGATATGAATCAGGCGATACATTCCGATTCAAAGACTTACAAAAGGTAAGCCTACAAATAGAGTCCGACTTACGCAAAACGAATTTATTTACTTATATCAAGATACAGCCGCTCATAGATTATGCGGATAAAAATTTTGTCAGCTTTAGCATCGAAGTACACGAAAACTGGTTTATATATCCTAGTTTGATCGCAGAGCTTGCAGACAGAAATTTTAATGTTTGGTGGAATGAATACAACAGATCTTTAAAACGGATCAATTTAGGCCTTGCTCTGCAACATATTAATTTTACAGGCGTTAATGATGACTTTCAAGTAAAATATCATTTTGGATACACCAATCGCTTTGTATTAAAATATTTGCGCCCGGCATTAAGTAAAAAATCCAAATTTGGGATTGGCCTTGCATATTATTACACGGAATATAAAGAAACACCGGTCATTTCCCAAAACAACAAACAGATTTTTGTAAAAGATGGCTCAAATCCACTTTTTATAAAACGGGAAATTACGGCAAACGCGCTTTTCAAATTTAATAAATTCTGGAATTTTGAATTGGCATCAGGGCATCATCACAACAGTTTTCAAAATATTTTTTCTAAAACCTACCCTGATTTTTTTCTGAATGCTGCAGAACAGCAGGTTTATACTCAGTTTACTCTGCTCGCCCAATTTGCGAATTTAGATCATCGGTTAAGGCCGAGTAGAGGATTTCTAACAACGAGCTCATTGCGCCAAGTTGGAATTCCCATTTGGCAGGCATATAATTTTACTAGCTTTAGTCAAGATATAAAAGCCGCTCGCAAAATTGGTAAGCACTTTTATATGGAGACTGCTTTTTCAGGAAGGGTGGGAATCAATAGAGCAAAACGACCATACAATTTATACAAAGGATTGGGATACTCAGACACCAATATCTCCGGCTATGAATTATATGTTATTGATGGTTTGGACTATTTTTACTTAAACAACCAAATTCGCTTTCACCTGACGAGCTTGCAATGGAATTTTTTCAGGATTCTAAAAAACGAACCCATATTGCGCATTAAAACAGATATTGATATCAGCCTGCAAGGCAATATGGCGTATGTCAATGACCCCTTTTTCAACGAACAAAACGATTTGGTAAATACAATGTTGTATAGCACAGGAATTGGGCTTAATTTTACGGTTAATGATCTGGTGGAATTTAATGTTTATTATAGCATCAACCACATAAGCGAAAGAGGATTGTATTTTCATACAAGAAGAGCGTTTTAATGAATGTATTTATTTATTGTCAGTTTGTAAGAAAAGAAGACACGGCCCATGTCAAAGCGTTGATTGCACAACTCAAAGATCAAAAGCTCAACTTTTCATTTAATGAAGGATATCCTGAACAGGCAGGGATTACAAGTGTACAAACCTGGAAGGGTTATGAAGACTTGGTCAAACAGAAACCGGATTTTTTAATTACCCTGGGAGGGGATGGTACGATTTTAAAAGCCCTAACATACGTTCGGGATTCGGGTGTGCCACTTTTAGGGATAAACCTCGGTCGATTAGGGTTTCTGGCGAGCACTGAAAAAAAATTGATCGCCGATGCCGTTCATTTTTTGGTGAATGGAATGTTTGACATTGAACACAGAAGTTTGATCCGCCTGGATTCAAGTCAACCACTTTTTGGCGAAACACCTTTTGCCTTAAATGATTTTACACTGTTAAAAAGAGACAATTCATCTATGATCACCATTCATACCTATATCAATGGTGATTATTTAAATTCCTATTACGCCGACGGACTCATTGTAGCAACCCCAACAGGTTCTACAGGATATTCGCTGTCTTGCGGCGGGCCCATTTTGTTCCCTCAATCCCAGAACCTGATCATCACACCCGTTGCGCCCCATAATTTAAATGTGAGGCCGGTGGTTATTCCGGATGATGTTGTCTTAAGCTTTGAAGTGGAAGGTCGTGCAGAAAACTTTTTATGTACGTTGGACTCAAGATATGAGGTCATCACGGCAGAACACCAATTGGCCATACGCAAAGAATCATTCAATATAAGATTGATACGTTTGCAAACTTCAGGTTTTCTTAAAACGCTACGTGAGAAATTGAATTGGGGAATCGATAAACGGAATTAAAACTATGGAGATCAAATTTTCCTGGAATCAAACCGAATATACTGCAAACCTGGATGAAGGAATAGACATTTCCATTTCATTTAAAGAGGAATATCATCAGGTTAATTGTTTTTATGCACCTTTTTATAATTCACAAGCAGTGAAGAGTGGAGATTTTATTGGAAGCGTGAAACAAGGCGGACCCGTAAATTTTTACAATAGTTTTATAAATTTTCATGGAGGCGGAACTCACACGGAAGGAATTGGACATATCTCTGAAAACAGAGAGAGTGTCAATGGAATTTTCAAAGATTTTTTTGGGATCGCATGTTTGCTTTCTGTTTACCCAACACAATCTGAAAATGGAGACCGGTCAATACTAAAATCCAGCTTGGAATTATTAATGGCCGAAATTCAGCAAACTGATTTTTTAATCATTCGTACACTACCTAACGATGAGCAAAAAAAATCCAGGCATTATTCAGGCACCAATCCTCCCTTTGTAGATCCGGAAGCCATGAAGTGGTTGGTAGAAAGGGGCTATAAGCATTTACTAATTGACCTACCGTCTGTAGATAAAGAAATGGATGACGGGCTGCTGGCTTGTCATCATATTTTTTGGAGTGAACAACGGAAATTACATTGTACCATTACAGAATTGGTATTTATTCCAGATCAGATTCAAGACGGATATTATTTATTGAATCTACAAGTAGCAGCAATAGAATCAGACGCAGCGCCATCGCGACCAGTGCTTTTTTCTATCCATAGCTATTGATAAATTTAGCGATGCCGGAAACAAGAACAGTTTACTTACAATTTAAAAAATTGCCTCAAAAGGCCTACTACGAGTATTATTTTTTCTACAAAGCCCATCGCTTGGAAATTGCACAACTAGACTTTGCGGAATACATTGAAATTAAGCATGATTTTATAAAAGCACTTTATTTTATGGATGAATATACATCTTTACATAAAGAAGCAGATCTATTATTGGAAGAAATATTAAATCATGAAAAATTTGAAGAAAGTATCAGGTTCTTTTATTTGGAAACTATATTTTGGAAAGCAAAAGCATATCTCAACAGCAATCAAAATAAGAAAGCAATTTTGATCTATAAAGAACTTGTAAAATTAGTTCCTGAAGATAAAAAATATAGAAGAACATTGTTTTCTTTGCTCTTTCAACAGAATTATTTAAAAGAAAAAAAAGGATTGGCCGTGGTGGTCCTTTTATTATTGGGAGCTCTTTTTTTTAATGCAATTTTAATTTTTTATATAATTCCGTTTTATACAGAATTTCGGACTTACTTTGAAATCATTCGGAATAGCTTTTTCGGAATTGGATTTTTATTGTTTTTATTTTTACAGACCCGCCATATTTGGAATGCTTTTAAGGAAATCAAAGCGCCTAAATAAATATGGCCTTTTTGTCGTTTTATACTTGAAAAACAAGAGCACAAGCCCCTTTTTTGACTTAAATGGAGTTTTTAGAGCAACATTCTGACAAATTGACATAATTATTTGGGCTGGAATGATTTGTGAGATATGATATAATTTTGTAAATTTCAGACATGTTTGGAAGTATATTAAAGAAGATTTTTGGCACGAAACAAGATAAAGATGTACAGTCTTATTCAGGTAGAATTGACGAGGTTCACGAAGCAACAAAAGGGCTGCTTCATTTAGACAATGATGCGCTCAGGCAGAAGACTATTGAATTTCGCGAACGGATAAAAACGCAACTAAGCGTTATTGATGAAGAACTTTCTGCTTTGAGAAAATCTTCCGATGAAACTGAAGATGTATTCGCCAAGGAAGACATATACAATCAAATTGACCAAACGATAAAGCAACGCGATCAACAAATTGAAGAAATTCTGAAGGAACTCTTACCTGAAGCATTCGCCGTTGTTAAAGAAACCGCAAAGCGATTTACAGAGAACCAAACGTTGCGCGTGAAAGCAACAGAACACGACAGAAATCTCGCAGTAACCAAACCCTATATCAAATTAGATGGGGAATATGCCAGCTATGCAAATAGCTGGACAGCAGGCGGTGGAGAAGTCGTTTGGAATATGGTTCACTACGATGTGCAATTAATTGGCGGAATGGTGTTGCATGATGGTAAAATAGCAGAGATGGCTACAGGAGAAGGCAAAACCCTAGTCGCCACCTTGCCTGCATATTTAAATGGCCTGACCGGAGAAGGTGTTCATATCGTAACGGTAAACGACTACCTGGCCAGAAGAGATAGTGAGTGGGTTGGTCCCATTTTTGAATTTTTGTTATTGACCGTTGATTGCATTGACAAATACAAACCAAACTCTATTCAGCGAAAAAATGCTTACAATTGCCATATTACTTATGGTACTAATAATGAATTTGGATTTGATTATCTCAGAGATAATATGGTTCGCAGTGTCGACGAAAAAGTTCAGGGAAAACATCATTATGCCATGGTGGATGAAGTCGATAGCGTTTTAATAGATGATGCCAGGACTCCGTTGATTATATCAGGACCGGTTGATCTCGATGAAGAGAGTCAGGAATACAATGTATTAAAACCAAAAGTTGAAAAACTTATTAACGAACAAAGAAGATTGTCTACCATGTACCTCACAGATGCGCGCAAGCTCATTACGGAAGGATCTACAGGACATCAGGCAGGAGAAGGCGGTTTGGCTTTGTTTAGGGCCTACAGGGCCATGCCAAAATCAAGGCCTCTTATAAAATATTTAAGTGAAGATGGAATTCGGAATGTGCTGCATAAAACGGAGAACTATTATATGCAAGAGCAATCCAAAAATATGCGGGTTGCTGATGAACCTTTATTATTTACCATAGATGAAAAAAACAGACAGGTTGAATTGACCGCGTTGGGTATTGATTTTTTGTGTAATGGGGAATCTGATAATAACTTTTTCCTGATTCCTGATTTATCAGATGAAATCAATATGATTGAAAGTAATGATCAATTGAACCGCGAGGAACAAACAAAAGCAAAGGAAAAAGTCCTGGATGATTTTTCTATAAAATCTAAAAGATTACATTGTGTAAGTCAATTACTCAAAGCATACACCCTTTTTGAAATAGATGAAGATTATGTCGTTATTGAAGGCCATGTAAAAATCGTAGATGAGGGGACCGGTAGATTATTGGAAGGGAGACGATATTCAGATGGATTACATCAGGCCATCGAAGCTAAAGAAAATGTAAAAGTTGGAGAACTAACACAAACTTATGCCACGATAACGCTACAGAATTATTTCCGGATGTACCATAAGTTGGCAGGGATGACTGGTACCGCCGAAACAGAGGCCGGCGAGTTGTGGCAAATTTATAAACTTGATGTGGTCGTGATTCCTACAAACAAACAAATTGTAAGAGATGACAGAGAAGATTTGGTTTATAAAACATCCAGAGAAAAATACAATGCAGTCATAGACGAAATTTCAGATTGTACATCCAAAGGGCGGCCTGTCCTTGTAGGTACAACATCTGTTGATATTTCTGAAAAATTAAGCAGAATGCTTCAACTCAGAGGCATTCCTCACAATGTTTTAAATGCAAAACAACATCAACGCGAAGCAGAAATCGTTGCAGAAGCCGGACACCCTGGCAAGGTAACCATCGCTACGAATATGGCGGGCCGGGGTACGGATATCAAAATATCTGATCAAGTCAAAAAGGCCGGCGGACTCGCTATTATAGGAACCGAAAGACATGAATCAAGAAGGGTCGACAGGCAGCTTAGGGGACGTGCCGGAAGACAAGGAGATCCGGGATCGAGTCAGTTTTTTGTTTCTTTTGAAGATAATTTAATGCGGTTATTTAATTCTGACAGGATTACCTCTATCATGGATAAATTAGGCCACAAAGAAGGAGAAGTGCTACAGCATCCTATGGTTACGAAATCTATCGAAAGAGCTCAGAAGAAAGTCGAAGAAAACAACTTTGGAATTCGGAAGAGATTGCTTGAATATGATGACGTCATGAATATTCAACGCGAGGCTATTTATAAAAAACGAAATCACGCTCTTTATGGCGATCGCCTGACCGTAGATCTGAGTTATATGTTTCATTCTACGATCGAACAACTGTTAGCACGGCACAAAGCAAATCATGATTATGAAAGCTTTGAATATGATGTCATTGGCGTTTTAGGATTTGAACCACAAATGGATAAATCTTTTTTTAATGAATCCCGCGATCACGAAATTATAAACGAAATTAACAAGCAATTTTTTGAGTGGTATCAAAAGAAAGAAGAACAATTTATAGAGGTTTTAATGCCCTTGATCAAAAATGTAAAACAAAATGAAGGCAACAAATATCAAAGGGTAGCCATTCCTATAACGGATGGGCACACAGAGCCAATCCCTATTGGTGTTGAAATGGCCGAAGCAATGGATTCCGCAGGTCAAAGCATCATGCGCGATATTGAAAAAACAATTGCATTGATAAAGCTAGATCACAATTGGAAAGAACACCTGCGAAATATGGATGAATTGAAAGAATCTGTACAAGCTGCAAGCTTTGAGCAAAAAGATCCCCTGGTCATTTATAAGCTGGAGGCATTTAAACTTTTTGAACAGTTGGTTTATAAAATGAATCAGGAAATTACTTCTTTCCTTGCGAAGTCCAGACTATTGTTTTCCGTAGATCAACAAGTCACCGAAGCAAAAGCACAAAAAACAGATTATAGTAAAACGCGAACCAGCAGGGCGGAGGAAAATATGAAACGCGCTGCAGAATCTGCCGGTAATGCAGCAGCACAAGCACAACAAACCATAAGAAACACGATACCCAAAGTAGGAAGGAATGATATGTGTCCTTGCGGAAGTGGTAAAAAATTTAAAAATTGTCATGGCAATATATAATAACAGTATCAAACTAATTTGGATTTCTTTAATACTCTGCGGACCTATTTTAAAAGGGCAAACCAACATCATCATAAAAGAAGATCCTACTGTTTCAAGAGAAATGGAAAAATATATCCGGAACAATAGTTCAGTAACCCACTTAAGTGGATGGAGAATTGCAGTTACCACAACCACAGACAGAAGGTTAATGGAACAAACAAAAGTCAAATTTCAAAATCAATTTGACTATAAGGTAAAATGGGAATATAAAGAACCATATTATTATTTAAGAGCTGGTGCATTCCTCACAAGAACGGAAGCAAATCAAGCGTTAGATGCAGTAAAGAAAAAATTTCCGGAAGCTTTTTTATCTATGGATAAAGTGGCATACGAAGAATTGTAGCTTTATGCTTCGAAATCGAATCACGGGATATTATGATTGGATAACCATTGGGCTTTATTTGAGTTTACTGGTCATTGGATGGCTCGCTATTTATTCGGTGAGTTATACTCAAATTTCCGGAATGGATTTATTGAATCTGGAAAATCCTATTACCAAACAATCTTTTTATTTGCTCGTTGCTTTATTGGTGTTTGGTATTTCACAAGCGATCAGCGAAAAATTTTGGCATACATTTTCTTATCTGATCTATGCCGTTTCGCTCCTATTGTTAGTTCTCGTTTTGATAGTTGGCACAGAAGTTAAAGGAGCCAAAGCCTGGTTTAATTTTGGTGGCTTTTCCTTTCAACCGGCAGAATTTGCAAAATTCGGCACTGCGTTAGCGTTGAGCTCATTTATGACTTTTTATAAAACAAATTTAAAGCAACTATATTTTCAAGGGATTTCTTTCGGAATTATTTTAGCACCGGTACTCTTAATTTTATTGCAACCGGATGCCGGATCTGCATTGACTTTTTTTTCATTTTTTATATTACTTTACCTAGAGGGCTTGAATGCTTTATATTTTTTAAGTGTTCTATTGCTAATAGCTGTATTTATATTATCTTTTCTATTTCCCATTTCATGGATATTAGCAGGCTTGATATTTTTAGGCTTGATCGTTGCATGGGGGTTTGCGAAATCATTTAAATATAAATGGGTTTTACTTTTGTTCATCACAATTTTATTGGCCGGCTGTGGTATTATCTTGGGGATTGATAAGCTGCTCATTTTATCAGGCATCCCTTTACTCGGTGCTGTTATTTATTTGTGGAAATCAAAAGAAGAGGCTCTTGCCTTGGTCATCCCGGTGAGTATAGGCTTTTTGTGGTTGGTATCTTATTTCTCTGTTTCATTTATCGAAAAACTAGAACCGCATCAACAAGAAAGAATCAAAGTGTGGTTGAAACCGGAAGAATGCGATCCAAGAGGTTCTCTATATAATGTCTTACAATCAAAAGTTGCTATTGGTGCTGGTGGTTTCGCGGGAAAAGGATTTCTGGAGGGCAATATGACCAAATTAAAATTTGTACCAGAGCAATCAACAGATTTTATTTTTAGTTCGATAGGTGAAGAACACGGTTTTATTGGAAGTATCACGGTAGTAATTTTATTTGCCGTGTTGATTTTTAGATTATTTACCATTGGAGAGCGGGCGGAGAAAAAATTTGTATCAAGTTTTGCCACATGCGTTGCAGGACTCCTATTATTTCATGTCATTATCAATATAGGCATGACCGTTGGTTTGTTTCCAATTGTAGGTATTCCTTTGCCTTTTATAAGTAAGGGTGGTTCAGCATTGATAGGCTTTTCTTTAATGTTGGGTGTATTGTTCAAAATGCAAAGTAAAGCTTAATGGCGGTAAAATTTTCTTTGAGTCACCAATGCACAGATTCTGCTGCGAGATGTGGAATCCTTGAAACGGAACATGGAACCATTGATACACCGGTGTTTATGCCTGTTGGAACTGCGGGCACAGTCAAGGCAGTACATCAGGAGGAGTTAATAACAGCTGTTCGAACTAAAATTATTTTGGGCAATACCTATCATTTATATCTACGGCCCGGATTGGAAATATTAGCAAAAGCCGGAGGCTTGCATTCCTTTATTCATTGGAATCATGTTTTGCTGACAGATAGTGGAGGATACCAGGTTTTTTCCCTTAGCTCAAGTAGAAAAATAAGCCATGAGGGCGTTTGGTTTTATTCTCATATAGATGGTTCCAAACATTTGTTCACGCCGGCGAGTGTTGTGGATACCCAAAGAATTTTCGGCTCAGATATTATGATGGCACTAGATGAATGCCCACCATATCCTTGTGAACGGAAATATGCTCAGAAGTCTATGGACTTAACACATCAATGGCTGGAAATCGGCTATCAGCATTCCGAAAATACAAAACCCTTATATGGATTTGAGCAATGTTTTGTCCCAATAGCGCAGGGCTCTGTATACGACGATCTTCGTGAAAAATCGCTGATGTATATACAGAACATCAGGAGTCCGATTTATGCAATTGGAGGACTTTCAGTGGGAGAACCGGAGTCAGATCTACTTAGACTTGTGAAACTAGCAGGAGAGGTCTTACCGCAAACGAGTGCACGATATTTAATGGGTGTTGGCACACCAAAGAACTTACTCGATGCAATTGAACTAGGAATTGATATGTTCGATTGTGTTTTGCCCACGCGCAATGCAAGACACGGAATTCTATATACCACACAAGGCATTATCAATATTCGAAACGCAAAATGGAAGGATGACCTGAGCCCAATAGATCCGCTATTGGATTTAAATACCAGTCAACTCCATTCCAAGGCCTACCTGAGGCATTTGTTTTATGCCGGAGAAATGCTGGCGGCACAAATAGCAAGTTTACAAAATTTGAGATTTTATACTTGGTTGATGGAAGAAGCCAGAATAAACATGAGGGAAAATAACTTTGTGAACTGGAAAAAAGAAATACTTCTGCGCATTCATAAAAGAATCTAATTTGAAGTTGACAAATTATTTTAGGATCCTCGATAGGTATATTATAAAAAAGTATGTCTTTACTTTTTTATTTATCATGTTATTGTTTTCTTTAGTGTCTGTTGTCTTTGATCTTAGCGAAAAAATAGAAAAATTTCTTTCAAAAGATCTAAGTGCCTGGTATATTATTAAAAATTATTATTTCAACTTCATCCCCTGGATTCATTCATTATTGTTTCCACTTTATGGACTCATCACCGTTACTTTTTTCACTTCCAGGATGGCAGGCCAAACTGAAATTATCCCAATGTTGAGTGCAGGGATAAGCTTTAACCGTTTGCTATGGCCTTTTTTATTTTCAGGGGCGATATTTACCGGCCTTCATTTAACAAGCAATCATTTTGTGATCCCACAATCTAATAAAGCACTCAGAACATTTGATAATACTTATATTAAACCCGGAAACATTAAGAACAGAGATCGAAACGTACATTTGTTTGTGGCACCGGACGTGACGGCCTTTATCAGACATTATCAAAATATGGATAGCTCCGGATTGGATTTTCAAATGGAGAAGTTCAATGGCGAAAAAATAGAAATGATCTTTAAGGCGAAATCCATAAAGTGGAAAGCCGAACCCAATATTTGGACCTTGCAGGATTATGAAATCAGAACCATTGGGGATAGTTCTGAAATATTAGAAATACAAATGGGTCAAAAAATGGATAGTGCCATCCATTTATCTCCAGCAGACTTTGTTTTCATTTCAAATGAAAAAGACATGCTTACGACTCCGGAATTAATGGAGTTTATCGAAAGAGAAACGAAAAAGGGATCAGGAATAACCAAAGCATATGAAATTGAATTCTACCGGCGAACGGCGGATCCTTTTACTACTCTTATTCTTAGTTTTATCGGGGTTTGCATCGCCAGCAGGAAAGTGAGGGGCGGATTGGGTTTACATTTAGCAGCAGGAATTATTCTCGGGGTTGTATTCATCTTTTTATCTAAGATGTCTCTCACTTTTGCAAGCAATGAGGTTTTACCGACGGGATTGGCCTTGTGGATTCCCAATTTAATATTCCTTACTGTGGGCTTTATGTTGCTAAAAAGAGCCCAAAAGTGAAAAAGAGGCTGAAGATTCAATGGAGACTGAACACTCGCGAAATTATATCCTTGAGATAATTAATTGATAGTGAAACGAATAGGATGTTTTTGTCGACTTTAGTATTTATTTAACAGATTTTGTCTAAGTATTTCTTGGAATACATTAAACAGAATAATACATTTGAGGAAAATAAACGCCATGTCAACGGTAGAATTTTATAATCTTTTAGACAAGCAAACGCAAACTTTACAAAATTTTGCTTTTAGTTTAACACGCGATGAAGAGGACGCGAAAGATCTTTGTCAGGAAACGGCCTTCCGGGCATTATCCAATAAAGAGAAATTTCAAACGGGCACCAATTTTAAGGCCTGGTTGATTACCATTATGAAAAACATATTCATCAATAACTATCGCAGGAAAGTTAAGGGTGGAATTGTCAGTGATAATAGTGAAAACCAGTATTATATCAACTCGATGAGCAATGCGGTTCAGAACCGCGCGGATTCCGATATCATGATGAAAGAACTCAACGGAATGGTAGAAAGTTTGGATGATAGTTTGCGGATTCCATTTGTGAGATATTATCACGGATTTAAATATCAGGAAATTGCGGATGAATTAAAACTTCCATTGGGGACCGTCAAGAGCAGAATCTTTTTTGCACGCAAGGCGTTGAAGAACATGATTGGCAATCATTACGGGATTTATAGTGATATCGCAGCACAAGACAACTAACATTTGTTAGTATATAAAATAAAGTACCAATAAAAAAGGCCTCGTGAAAACGAGGCCTTTTTATTTGAATTCAATTTATTTTATTTAACGATCATTACTTTTTGTAAGCCTTCAGCATTTTTACCTACAACTTTTACATAGTATAGACCAGCAGTCCAGCTGCTTGCATTGATAAACAAGGATTTTAATCCCGTTTTTTCTGCATGAATAATATTTCCGGTTTCATTAGCAACCATGATTTTTAATTCTTCAGAATCTTCAAATGCACTCATGTCGACAAAGAAATAATCACTTGCCAAACTAGGATAAGCTTTTACTTCTTTTAGGGATATTGGATTATCGTTAGCGACAACAAACTCAAGATCAGCTACATTGGATTGCAAAATAGACTTATCTGTTTCTTGTAACCAGGCGAAGACTTCCAAATCATTAAATTCTTCAATGCTGTGTTCCGTTGCAAGATTGATAATATTAGCCGCTTGTGCATCTAATGGTAAACGATAAGCACCGGGAGCAGTCCATGTAAAGTTAAAAGTCTTAGAACCGTTTGCATCAATGACTCCAACAACAGTTCCATTGGCATCAGGAATCATCTTTTTCATGACGTGTGGGAATTCTGTTTCCCCATTATTCTTAATGTTTTGGTAGGTTACTTTTTCAGCAACGGCTACATACAACCTGGTAGTAGCACTGGTAGGAATCAAGGCTCCTACATCTACTTTAATGTCAATTTTTTGACCAGTTACAGTACCGGAAGGGCTTACTGTATGGAATGCAGGAATTCCTTGCCATTCTTCAAAAATACTTGTATTATACCCGTTAGGATTGATATTTATTTTACCATCAAGTAATGTAGCGGGGATTGCGTTTATACCTGCATAATAAGTGCTTCTAGCAGCACATTCGCTGGTATAATAAGGATCTCCAGTACCGGGAAAGTAAAAGTGATAAGTCAGCTCAGTGTATTTGCCTTCGTATTGCGAAACCACAGCATGTAAGATTTCATTTCCTGGTTTACATGGAGGACAAGTTGAAGAGCTGAAATTCTCGTGCATCAATTTGCGTAAAACTGCTGAATCATTTACAATAATCACCGAACGGATCGTGTCGTCTGCAACAGCAATCGGATCATTATTATTTATTTTACTAACCCAGGATTTAATAGTATACGTGCCCGGATTTGCAATTGCAATTGGAGTAGGATGAGTCACTGTAAATTTACTTAAGGGTGCAAAATTTAAGTTGTCTATATCTGCAGATACAGAGCCAACAGCGCCATCATTGATATTGTATGAATAATTCAATTTAGTGATAGTACTAGTACCGCTATTAACAAAAGTGCCGGTAAAAGAAATTGGAAAATCTTTGGTAAGATAATATTTTCTTAAATTGTGTTGAACACCAAGCACATCATCATCAGGTTGTGAGCCTTGAACAAATTCAAAATAACTATTATCGTCAGGTAAATAATTATTGGTATTTACACTTTGATAGTTGGGCGAACCCTGCACCTGAATTGCGGAAGTTTTATCAAACTGTATTCCTAAAGTTAAACTTGTTTTATCCTGACACACTGCGCCGTTATTTACGCATTGGGTCCTTTGATCTACAATGTAAACTTTGTTGGTAGTCTCTTCGAGAACGATGGATATATAAATCCAGCCTGTTTTCAAATTTTCTTCACCGAATGAATTATAAGTAATCCAGTGCTGTCTGTTAGGTGCTGTACCAAAAGTTTTGGTAACTACATAATCTCCGGCTACACATCTCAAACCCCAAACGAGAATTGATCTGTTTGGAATTTTGTCGTTTGGAAGATCTGTATTTGCAGAGTCAATCACGGTGTTATCACCTGTGGCAAACGTAAGAACGCCGCTGGTGTTGACCTTGTATTGGGTCACATCAATTCCGTTCAGTTTAAATGGAAATCCAATATTGCGGATGGCAGACCAATCTCCACTTTTACGCGGACCGGTTAATATGGTAGTCCAGCCAGCAGGAAGACCACCTCCGGGTGGATATTCAGCATCTTTGTTTAATCCGCCGGGATTCTGGCCTGCACCAATAAAAGGCAGGTAGTAGTACTGTGCATTTCCCAGCGAAATACCCAGACACAAAAGAAGAACTAAGTAAATTTGTTTCATGTTGGTACGATTTGGAGACAAACTTAAGAAAATAATAATATTAATGCCTTAGCAATGAATCTATTTAACATATAATCTATTTCACCATACGCAACAAAAAGGCATTCATTTGGTTAACAAGGCTTCATGCCATATTTTTCCTAAGCTTTAGCATTAGAAATTATTTGAAAGTATATTATTTCGGCGCTTTTGTCCCAATCAAATTGGGTCCTGTGGGTGCGGCCTAATTGTATTTTTTCGGCGCGGTGGGAATCTTTTAAAGCAATCTCCATCTGTTCTGCAATTTCAGGAGGTTTGTAAGGATCAAATAAATAGGCTCCAGGTCCTGCAACTTCGGGCAAAGAAAAGCAATCTGCGACTAAAACCGGAATATCGCAGTTTAAAGCCTCTAAAACCGGAACCCCAAAGCCTTCCAAAAAGGATGGCTGAACAACCGCAAATGCGGAGGCGGTAATTTTTGCCAGTTCCAAACTTTGCATATAGTCCAAAAGTATAATATCGGTTTTAAAAGCAGATGTGTTAATCGTTTTTTCAAAATCTTGAACGAACCAGGCTTTGCGACCAACGATCATTAATTTCATTTCCGATCCTGTATTTGTTTTGAAAATTTCAAATGCATGAATCAGACCCGTCACGTTTTTTCTGGGATGAATAGCCCCTACAAATAAAGAATAAGGAACACCCTGAGAAAATTGTTGCCGAATTTCTTTTTGTTGTACATCATCTAAAGGCTTAAAGCATTCACGAACGCCATTATAGCCAATACTTATTTTTGAGGCCATCTCCGGGAAATGCTCAGCAATGTCTGAAGCAGTAGCCTTAGACACGGCAATCAAATGATTTGCTTTTTTTATTTGCCTGGGTACAAAATATTGATAATATTTTCTAACGAGCAAGGGAACCTGTTCAGGAAAATGCAAATATGCCAAATCATGGACAACCATAACCTGAGGAATATTTGCCGATAATGAACAATATCCATCCGGATGGAAAACGCAATTTATTTTATTTTTTTTGAAGGCAGCAGGCAAAGACCATTCAAACCAGAAGTACCATAATAAGGGATGTCTTGCCGGAGGCGAAACAACGATGTGATGGATGGATGGGTGTTGAAGGAGTAAATTATTTTGTTTGCGATCATAAAAGAAAAAATATTCATGTTCTGGATGTTGATCAACCATCCTTTTTAATATCTGATAACTATACCATCCGATTCCTTCAAGTTTTTCAGGTAATAAAAATCGGGCATTAACACCTATACGCATCCATAAATTTTATGAAGCCCAAAGGTAGTAGTTTCAACAGGTGAATTTTTAAATTTATCGGCTATTTATCGTAATTTGTCGCAATTCAAGAAATGCCGGAACCATTAGGCTATAGCTGAATGTTTTATTAATCTAAACCCTTAATTATGATTTTAATTTCTATTGGTATATTAATGTTGCTCATCGGTTTTTTAATCAAAAATCCCGATTTAGGAATGACCCGTGCTTTGCGCATCATTCGATTGACAGGTCTTGCTTTTATTATTATTGGCTTTTTACTTTCCAGCGTTGTTGAAATAGATGCAGGTAGGATTGGTGTTCAAAAATTATTTGGTAAAGTGAACCCGAATATTTTAGAAAGTGGCTTGCACGTGGTGAATCCTTTGGTTGAAATAATCCGCATGGATGTAAAAACGCAAAATTATACGATGAGCGGTATTCACGATGAAAACAAACAAGTAGGAGATGATGCAATACGCGTGCTTACTAATGACGGACTCGAAGTGATCATAGATCTTACCGTCCTTTTTAGAATGAATAAATCTGAGGCGCCTAGAATTGTCCAGGAAATTGGAACCAATTATGTTGATAAAATCGTAAGACCGATTGCACGGACCAAAATTCGGGACAACGCAGTTTATTATCAAGCAATTGAGTTGTTCTCTACGAAAAGAGATGAATTTCAGTTGAAAATATTTAAAAGTATAGAAGCAGACTTTAATTCCCGCGGACTTGTACTCGAACAGTTGTTAGTCAGAAATATTGTATTGCCCCAATCTGTAAGCGCGTCAATTGAAGAAAAAATAAGAGCAGAGCAGGACGCTCAGAAAATGACCTATGTTTTGCAAAAGGAAAAACAAGAAGCAGAACGCAAACGCGTGGAGGCACAGGGGATTGCTGATTACCAAAGAATTATTAACGCAACACTGACAGATAAACAGCTTCAATACGAATGGATTAAAACCTACCAGAATTTGGTGAGTTCGGGCAATTCAAAAGTCATTGTCATGGATAAAAACACTCCGGTTATTATAGACGGCAAATAGTGGATTTTTTTGGAGTAAATCGTTTCGAGATTATTCTTTCTCTGTTTTCTGTGGTTGACAGTATGAATTAGATGTTTATTTTGTAATACTTTTTTAGTTTTTCCGGTGTGTTTGTATGTCACAAGGCATGAATTTGGACAGTGTTCGTACGAAGATTGATTGCAGTATAATTTTCAGGAAAAATCTTTAACAGGCCAAAGAAAACGCAGACTATCAATAACTATAATTTCTAAAGTCCGCCACCAGGTTTTTCTAACTTTTTCTGACGTTTGTCCGAATCGTTGGCAGGTTTTGGAGTGTTTGTTTTATCCTGAGGATTTGGAGTTCCCTGATCTTTAGGAAGCGTTTTAACATCTGATTTTTTAGCAGGTGGAATTTTCGCAACCAATTCTTTAATTTTGGCATATTCATTTGAATAGGTTTGCGTGCCGGCGCAAGCCATTTGTTTGTTTTTGGATTCAATATTTTGAACTCTGTCTTTAGAGTTCGGGTGAGTACTTAACCAGGCCGGAGGAGCCGGTTGATTTTCCATCTTTTTGAAGAAACCAGATGCCCCGGCAGCATGGTAGTTCGTCGGGCACAAATAGACAACGGACATGCTGTCAGCTTGGGTTTCATGAGCTCGGCTGAAACTCAGAGTTAACAAGGCGGTGGCCACCTGTTTGATCATTTCCTGTTTACCAAGTGCGGCGTCGGCAAGAATTTGAATGCCCAGGCTTTTGCTTAATTGTTTAGTGCTATGTCTTTTGGCGGAATGGGCCAATTCGTGGCCAATGACACCGGCCAATTGATCTTCGGAATCGAGAAAGTTAATCAAACCCGTATAAATATAAATGTATCCACCGGGCGTTGCAAAAGCATTTAAAGTTTTTAAATCATTAATAAGGGTAACATCCCAAACAAAATCGTTTGCATATTCAACATTTCCCCCTTTGAGTATTTTTTGTACAATATTCCTCACATAACTGTATACCACCTCATTTCCTTTTTCGGGTAATTCAGGAAATTCGGTTTGATTTCCTGCAATTTCAAGGTGAACCTGTTTACCCAGTTCAACATCCTGAGATACAGGGAAGAGATTGAGGTTGTCCCAACCAGATTTTAATGTTTTACATGAGCTACTTAAAACGAGCAAGGCAACGCCAAATGGAACTAATTTTTTCATATGATGTAAAGTTAATGATAATTGGGCTTTTATAGCTTGGTATAAAGGCGAATGAAATTTTATGATTGAAAACAGTTTGGATTTTTAAAAGAAATGAGAACTTGTAAAATTCCAATGAAATTTTAATATTTGAGGAATTTAGTTTGGTGTTATTGCGGGTTTAAGTGTTTTCGGCCGGTCTCGATTTGTGTTCGAAGAATTTACCAATAATATTCAATCGATAGCTTTTGAAAATCGAAATAAGTTTTACCTACGGATTTTAAAAAAACATAAGCCTTAAGCATTCACCTGAGGGCCAAATAAAGCATTAAAATAAATTACTCAAAAAGGACCAGCTGGATTCATATTGAATTGCGGGCACATGATCAGATTCTTGTATAGGAAATAACTGAAGATATTGATTCAAGATTTTATCCATCTTAGGATCTAAAAAGTAGTCTTTTCTGAAATGCATAGCCCTACTGGCAGTCATCCACTCCATCGTCAAAACCATAGATGCATTTTTCAAAATTTGCTGTGAACGCAATCCGGAATTAGCCGCCATACTTACGTGATCTTCCTGCCCTTTTGATGAAATAATAGAATCAACAGAGCTGGGCGTAGCCAATTGTTTATTCATACTGACCGCCGCCGCTGCCGCATATTGAACGATCATATATCCTGAATTCAATCCTGGGTTATTGGTTAAAAAGTCAGGTAAACCCCTTGAACCACAAACCAATTGATACAATCGTCTTTCTGAAATATTTGCCAACTCGCACAAGGCCAGAGATAAGTTGTCGGAAGCAAAAGCAAGGACCTCAGCATGAAAATTGCCACCGGAAACAATTTCACCGGAACTCAGCAAGATAGGATTATCAGTAATTGCATTTATTTCCTTTTCGGCAGTTTGTTTGACAAAATTTAAAACATCTAAACAAGCACCATGAACTTGAGGCGCACACCGGAAGCTGTAGGGGTCCTGAACCGATTTCCCGGATCTTTTTTCCAAATCACTTTTGTCAATCCAGGAAGAGATTTTTTGCGCGGCAACTATTTGCCCATTTTGGTTTCTTAAAATATGGATTTCGGGAAGTAAAAAACGCGTAGAACAATTAAAAGCCTCGCAAGAAAGAGCAGCAGTAAGATTTGCTATTTCAAAGAGCTTTTCACCCGTCATTAAATTGTGAATCAGTAAGGCCAGGGAGTATTGTGTACCATTTAACAAAGCCAGACCTTCCTTAGCTTTGAGTTGAGGAGCGATCAAGCCTTGCTCAAGAAGCAAATCCTGAACTTCTTTTGATTGTCCGGCGATCATAAAACGACCCTCACCGATACAAGGCAAAAATAAATGGGCCAGAGGTGCCAAATCACCGGAAGCACCCAGTGAGCCCATAGATGGAATTTGAGGATATAGTTTTCGATTGTACAATTCAATCAAAAAAGCAATCAACTCGGGCCTTACAGCAGAATAGCCCTTAGAAAGGCAAATAATTTTGAGCAGCAGGCAAATTTTGACAACAGCATCCGGAACATTTTCACCAAATCCGCAAGCATGAGAGCGGATCAAGTTTGCTTGTAAATCATCCAACTGGTCAGGCGCTATGACGACATTACATAAAGCGCCAAAACCGGTATTAACGCCGTAATAAGCCTTGTTGCCGTCATGAATGAGGTCTTCCAGGCGTTTTCGCTGGGTCTGAATATGTAATATTTGACTTGGGGCGATAACGAGCTTCAGATCCTGGTCAATGATCTCCCTGATTTGGGCTAGAGAGACCGGATGTTCACTTATTTCTACAAATTGATCCATGCCCAAAGATAAAAAGGGGTGCTAAAGCGGGGCTTAATTTTCTAAAACGATGTAGGACTGTTTATGGTTAAGATGGGGTTAAATACGCCGGTTAAGAAACCAGAAAAGCAGATTTAAAGTTTAATTGCAAAAGAAAGATGCATATTTTTCAAATTCTTTACTTTTGTGCACTTTTTGAGAAAATGGAACGTTTTACGAAATTCAAACTATACCATATGAAATACATTTTGATCATTGCTTTATTTTTTACCGGGATTTCCAACTTTTATGCCCAGAAATTTGCTCTTGTAGATGTAAATAAAGTATTGGACAATCTCGATGAGTACAGAAGTGCACAAGAAGAGCTCGATCGAGTTGCAGCAGGGTGGAAACAGGAAATTGCCGTAGAATACGACAAAATAAAAGCGCTTTACAACAAATATCAGGCAGAACAGGTATTGCTGACAGAAGAACAACGCAAACTCAAAGAAGAAGAAATAACAAATAGAGAAAAAGAAGCAAGAAGAATGCAAAAAGAAAAATTTGGCGAAGAGGGTGAATTATTTAAAAGAAGGCAGGATCTGGTCCGTCCTATTCAGGACAAAGTATATACTGCCATTCAAGATTTTGCTTTAGCCAATAGCTTTGATGCGATTTTTGATACAAGTGGAACTGCAGGCATCATGTATTACAATAAAGATTTGGATAAAACAGAAGCAATCCTTAAAAAGCTCAAAACAAAATAATATTGAATATAAATATTTATAAATTTACTACAATGAATAAAACCTTATTCCTCATTTTAATTTTTTTAGTTGGATTGATATCCGGTGCAGAGGCCCAAAAATTTGGATATTTGAATTCACAGGTATTGATGGCGGAGTTGCCGGAAGTCAAACAAGCAGATGCAACTTTACAAGCATTGCAAACCCAACTTGAAAAGAAAGGCCAATTGATGGTTCAGGATTTGGAAACTAAATATAAGGATTTGCAACGCAGAGAGCAATCCGGAGAAATTAGTCCAAAAGCCCTCGACGAAGAAGCCAAAAAACTAAAAGAACAGGAAGGAGAATTGGCCAAATACGAACAAGATGTTCAAAAGCAAATGCTTTCCAGAAGACAAGAACTATTACAACCGGTTATTGATAAATTGAATAACGCAATTAAGCAGGTAGCCACAGAAGGTCAATTTACCTATATTTTTGATTCCAGTGCCGGGATCTTACTTTATGCACAGGAAAGTCTGGATGTAACGACCCAGGTCAGAACCAAACTAGGAATTTAATCGGTGGATGCCAGGCAACCGATAGGCATCTTTGATTCCGGAATCGGAGGCCTGACCATTGCATCAGCCATACATCGCTTGTTGCCGGAAGAAAGTATTATTTATTTTGGCGATACGGCACATTTACCTTATGGTGAAAAGTCACACGATGCCATCAGGTATTATTCATTGCGCATTTGCAATTTTTTACTGGAAAACAAATGCAAGGCAATTGTTGTGGCTTGCAATTCTGCTTCAACTGCTGCGTATGAAATCTTACTTGAGTTTTTTGAAAAAAAAGCAATCTTTGTAAATGTGGTGGATCCCCTCATTGCCGCGGCAAATAAATTGAATATAAAGCGCATTGGCCTCATTGCAACACATGCAACCGTACAGTCTGGCGTATATCAAAAAGTTTTTCATCAATCCAATCCTGACATTGCAGTAAGTGCTCTGGCAACGCCGCTTTTGGCTCCTATGATCGAAGAAGGTTTTGTAAACAACACCATTAGTCATTCCGTAATAGAAAATTATTTGTCCGATCCTCAACTTGTCGATATTGAAGCATTGCTTTTAGCATGTACCCATTATCCTCTGATCAAAAAAGAGATAGAAACATTTTATAATCAGCAAATTCCTGTGATGGATTCAACGGTGGTCACGGCAGAGCAATTAAAGAAAAAACTTGAAGAACGAAATTTACTAAATCTTAAAAAAGAAAAATTAGATCATTTTTACGTTTCGGATTATTCAGAAAATTTTGCCAATGCTACTAAATTATTTTATCCCGAAAACATTACATTGGAACTTAGAAATATCTGGAGTTAGTTTTTATAAATTAAATAGACATCTAGGAATTTATTCGATAAAATAGATGTTCTCTTTTCAGAGTCTTAAATTAAAACTTATGAATCCAGTTCATTTGCATTTATTATTAAATCATTTGCCGATATTGGCGGTTATTTTTGGCCTGTTAGTATTGCTATCTGGAATTATTTTAAAGAATCCTACGATAAAATATGTTGGACTTGCGTTTTTTATATTGGCGGCCCTACTTGTAGTTCCTGCGAATCGCACCGGAGAAATAGCAGAGGATGCAGTTGAAAAAATTCCCGGGATCAGTCACCAAATAATTGAAGCGCACGAAGAAGCAACGAAACCCTTTTTTATAGGGACATTGATACTAGGTGCTTTGGCGCTACTAACGGCATGGTTAGAGCGAAAAAATAAGGGATTCGCTACAAAACTTTACGTTCCATTATGCCTCATAGCTTGTGTGCTAAGTTTTTTAGCAGTGAAAGCCGGGAATAGCGGCGGACAAATCAGACGCCCGGATCTGAGAACGGATAAGAACAATATCGAAATACCGATGAATACACCAATGCCACCGGAGAATGAGGATAAGGATTAATTGAGATTAGAAAATTGAATTTGCATTTAACTAATCTTTCAATAATTAAAAGTATTATAACTTTAAACTCAGTATACAGCGTAAAACTGCTTATTAGAAACCCATCGGCTCCATTTTTTATTATACCCATGTACTTGCCGGACTTCATGAGCTGATGTATCATACACAAGATATCCGCGATTGATCCACTCGAAAATGCTTCCATATAAATTATAAACATTCGTATAGCCTGATGCGATTAATCTTTTTGCAATGCGTTCGCTGCGATACCCAACAGAACAATAACAAACAATTTTTGCAGATTTTGGTAAACTTTTTAAAATACCCATATCGAATGATTGATATCCTACCCATTTGGCATTTTTTAAATGTGAAACGGAGTATTCTTTCCATTCGCGCGTATCTAATAAAATAAATTCATCATAGGTATGGTGTAATTCTTCACAACTTATTTCGGGAACGTCGTGCGACAATAGCGTTTGAAGTTTTTTTTCAAAATCCTGATTCAGGATCCGAGGAGATGATTGTGTCCAACCAAAATTCATCCATATAGAGAGAAATAATAAGTAAACAGATCTCATATCAAACAAATTGGTCCCGCGCCAGCTTTATCTCTTAAGAGTCTTCCTTGTGTAAGGTAATCAGAAAATTTTTCAGCCAACCAACTTTCGACCTGTGGTTTGCAAGATTCAGGAAAAAGCATGTGAATATTGGGACCCGCATCAATTGTAAAGCAAACAGGTAACATTGTGCTTTTTCTCAAACTTTGAATTTCATGAAGGATGCGCAGGGAGTCGGCTTGTAACAAAACATAGGCGGGTTGTGAACTCATCATTAAGCCGTGCAGGCTCAACGCTTCAGATTCACAAATAGCAATAAATGTCGGCCAATCGCCAGATTGTAAAGCAGGCATTAATTGTTTTAAATGATGTTCAGCTTGAGCGATGCGCCCATCTCTGAAAAAATGGTGGTCCATTAAAGCATGACCGGCTGTTGAAGAAACGGATTTTTCTCCGGCATTGACAATAAAAATATAATCACAAAGAGTTTTAAAATCACCGTGAAGTAATTGTTCCATAGGTACTCCAAACTCATTTGAGCTTTCGGCCAGTCCGATATGTTGACCCCATAAACTTGCAAAAGGAAATACGGAACGACAAGCAGAACCTGAACCCATTCTTGCAAACCAACTACATCGTTGTAAAAAAAGCTGTTGTGATACTTCTATTTCAGAAATGAGATTTTTCTCAAAAGTCCCAATACAAAGTGCTAAAGCACTCATCGCTGATGCAGAAGAAGCAATTCCGGAAGAGTGCGGGAATGTGTTTGAAGAATGTATTTCAAGAAACCATTTTTTTAACCATGGCAGATGTTTATCCAGGGTTTGAAGAAACATTTTAATTTTAGGTTCGAAATCCGGCTGAGATCTGCCTTCAAATAATAAACTGAATCTTTGATCAGATTCTTTTGATTTTTCGCTCCAAAATACGGATGTATTGGTTTTACTTTCAGATAGCGTGAAACTGAACGAAGTATTCATTGGTATTTGATCGGGCAATTTTCCCCAATATTTAATGATGGCAATATTGGAAGGACTGATCCAGTGAGTACTATTCGACATTGATTGTAAGATCTTTATTCATATCAAATTCTTCGAGTACTGCATCCATTACTGGATCTTGACCCGGAGTGTATTTTTCTTTAAGTTTATATCCATTGAACTTTCCCAATTGATTCCAGTAGAATGCAGCAAATCCACCACGCAATTCTTTAATCACAGAATGAAACGGCTTGTCAAGTTCGCGTTCAATCATTTTGGTAAGGATAAGGCCTTGTGTTCGCGTTAAATTTTTAAGTGTGTTTTCAAATTGTGCTTCAAGGGCTTGATCTATTTGGTCGACAAATTTACGTCTTTCTTTTTCAGTCATGTCTTTTGTAGCCTCTTGCACTTGTTGATAAAGCCTGACGGAGTGTGCTGCAAAAGGATACACCACAAATGCATATCTTCGATATTTTAGGTAACGTTCCTGATCAGCTAATGAATCAAATTGCATTAGAGGTAAAATGCCGGTCAAATCTAATTGAGTGGTGAGTGTGGTGTCGTCGCCCGCAATCACAACTTCTGTTTCCATACCATTTATGATGGTTTTATAGTGCTTTAGACTGTCACTCTGCCCAAAACAGGTATAAATGGCCATGAAACCAACAAATGTAAACCGGAAGCACATATTTACTAAACGAAACAATTGCCTAGGAGTTTTATGGTTCATGAAGAAGTAAAGGTAATAAAGCAGTTGGTGAAGGATAAGACATTTGGAAAAATTAGACTTAGGATCAAATTCTTTCATGAATGCCACAACAAAAAGGATTCAGTATTAAAGGCGAACTCTGAAATTGCAATATCAAGTCTTTAAATGGAATTAACATATTAAGTTCTAGATTAATGTAAAAAATAAGCAACAATTATTTCATCAATTATTTAGGGGCTTTCACATAAAATATGCCCTGTTTTGTCATCATATTAAAAACAGCTGGCATATAATGACAAATACAAGAGCAAGTTGCACATACATTTGCTTTAGCAACAGAATTTTTAACAAATATTTGATTCATATGAAGTTCTCTAAAACCAATTGGGTGGTTTCATGGCTGTCCTTGAAACTGATTTACCTTATGCTCTTTTGCTCAATAAGCTTTTCTGCGCAAACCCAGGAGGTTTCATTAACAGGAAGAGTCATTGATGCCAATAACAATACAGGACTCGAAGGGGTACTGATCAATGTTAAAAACAGCAACGAAGCCGCAAGTACAAATACACTTGGTGAATTTTCCTTATTGTTAAAAGAATCATTTCCAGTCGTGCTTCAAATCAGGTACACTGGATATGAATTGAAAGAAGTGGAAATTAAATCCAGCGAATTCATCGTCATTTCACTTGAGGGCAAAAAAACAGAGTTAGAAGAAGTACTTGTTGTAAGTGGTTATACGGTCCAGAAAAAAAGTGAGTTCTCCGGTGCGGTCGCAAATATTGAATTCAAGCAATTACAAAATCGTCCGGCAGTGAGTTTTGATCAGTTATTGGGGGGCCAGGCTCCGGGCATTGATGTGGTTCAACAAACCGGAGTACTCAACAATACTCCTGTCATGCGCATCAGGGGTATCAATACCATTACTTCAGGTTTATATCCCCTGGTCGTTGTAGACGGAGTAGCTATGTTTGTTGGCTCTATCGGTGGGCTCATTGGCAATAATCCGTTGTCAGATCTAAATCCAAGCGATATTCAGTCGATTGATGTTTTAAAGATGCATCTGCTGCTGCAATATATGGTTCGCGTGCAGCCAATGGAGTGATGGTCATTACAACGAAAAGAGGAAAAAAAGGCCGCGTTAAAGTAAATTATGATAACTGGGTCAGTAGAAGCACTCCATATAATTTACCGAAACTCTTAAATGCAGAGGATTATGTAATGATCAAAAATGAAGCCATGCGCAATTCAGGTTTACAACCCGGTTATGCGCTTGCTAAAAATCCGGATGGAAGTACAGTTAATACAAATTGGTATGATGTTGCTTACAGACCCGGATATTCACATAGTCATAACCTAAGTGTTTCTGGCGCCAACAATGCAACTAGTTATTATTTTTCATTTGGTTACACGAATCAAAACAGTTTTATCAGATATAATTTGTACGAGCGCTATTCTGCACGTATAAACATAGAAAATAAATTAAATCAACATTTAAGTGTTGGTGCTTTTGCAACCTATGCAAATGGATTCAATCAGGGACCAAATACGGGCGCTATTGCCAGTAATTCGCTGGGCACTTCCTCATACAATTCAGAATATATAACCAACGAACCGCTGGGCAGAATGACTTATGTACTGCCACCCAATGTTCCGGTTTACAATGCAGATGGATCATACAGCATTCAGAACAGCATCAGTGTGGGATATGGAGCAAATAATCCAAGCACTATTGGAACGATCAACGCGTATAATCTAGCGATGGTCCAAAAACTTGATGTGAATACTTCCGAAAACAATACGCTGATCGGAAATTTTTACTGCGAATGGAAAATTACAGATCATTTGAAATTTAAAACCAGTTATGGAATCAACAATCTTCAGACGGAGAATAAAGCATTCCTGAATCCTGTTCATGGTGGTGGAGCAACTTCCAACGGAGTGGCTACCAATGTATTTGCAAGATATTACAGAACAGATTGGGTCAATACATTGAGTTACGGATTTTTAATCAATGATTTGCATCAGTTCAATCTTTTGGGAGGTTACGAACAGCTTAAAACAAATATAAATTCATGGGGTGCGCAACGAAGTAACATAACGGATCCTTTTTATGAAAATTATCAGGGGGGCTTTGTAAACATCTCACCCATTGGAAATGTGTATTCAGAAAATAAATTGCTTTCTTATTTTTCTAACCTGACTTACGATTTTGATAAAAAATATTTCCTCGCGTTTAATTTCAGACGAGATGGATTGTCTGCATTAGCAGAAGGCAATAAATACGGAAATTTTATGGGAGGCTCCATTGGATGGAATGTTTTTAAAGAAGGTTTTTTTGAGAATTCTTCTATTCGAAATATAGTTGATCAATTGAAACTCAGAGCAAGTTATGGGATTGTTGGTAATAGTGAAATCGGAAATTATCCGGCTATCGGCTTGTATGGCTCCAATACCTATGGCGGGCAGCCCACCTTAATTTATAGTCAAACTGCAAATCCAGATCTCAAATGGGAAACCAGTACGAAATTGGATTTAGGTTTTAATGCGTCCTTTTTTGAGAATAGATTCATATTAGAGTTTGGATACTACAAAAATGATATCAAAGATCTTATCTTAAAAGCACCGCAGGCATTGTCTGCCGGCATTCCGGGTAATTTTATCAACGACAACGTTGGCAGTATGTATAACACAGGATTCGAATTGGCCGTGCAGGGAAATCTCATATCAAAAAAAGAATTCAATTGGAGTATACAACTCAATTTTTCAAGCCTTGAAAACAAAGTGACATCGTTGATTAGTGATATCTATGTTCCAAGTATTTTTGGAGTACAGAACATGACACGCGTTGGGTATTCTGTTGGATCTATTTTTGCAGTTCCCTGGCTCGGAGTGAATCCAGATAATGGATTGATGATGTTTCAAAATCGCGAGGGTAAAACGGTTCAGTATAATCATATTGGCTCTCCCAAGTGGACCTATTTGGATGGCAGCTCAGCTCCAGCCATAGACAATTATCTTGATGGCATTATACAGGGCCCTTCGCTACCGAAATATTTTGGTGGTATCAATAATAGTTTTCAATACAAGAATTTTGAACTTACGGTCAATTTAACATATGCGCTAGGACATCTGTTGTACAATGGGACCAGGGCTACAAATTCAGATCAGCGGTATTTTAACAACGGTGAGTTTATAAAGGAACGATGGACGACTCCCGGACAAAAGACCGAAATACAAAAACTCTATTATGGGGACAATGTATCTGCTGGATTTTCTTTTTCTGCAACTTCAAAAGTAGAAAAAGGAGATTACCTGAAACTTAAAAATATCACCTTAGGGTATCAAATTCCATTGAAGAAAATTGGACTTAGCGGAAAAATCAGTTCTGCAAGGGCTTTTGTACAAGCAGTGAATTTATATACGATTACAGGGTATAGAGGTTCTGATCCGGAGATATCTATTAATGGCAATTCTATCCATTCCGGAAAGGATCAAAACGTTTCTCCGAATGCACAGGTTTTTTCTGTTGGTATAAATGTTGGATTTTAATAAAACTAACGATTGTTAATATGGTGAACATTAAATTAAAAAGTATGAATTATTTTTATAAAACGGTGTCATTTATAAGTTTGTTGGTTTTGACATCTTGCGAAAAAGATTTTTTATCAACAGAGCCTAAAACGAATATTCCAGAAGCGGAAGCGTATAGCACGCCTGCAAAATTTTGGCGCAGGTAAATAATTTATACGGCCAGATGCAAAATCCGAATTTTTACGGTGGGCGCTACATTGTTTTTAATGAACAACGCGCTGATGAGTTTGGGCAAAACGATGGAAATGCAGCAACAGGATCTGCTATATGGAATCAGAATGTAGCTTCTACCAGCGAATACATCAACAATGTTTGGGCAGCAGCATACACAGCCATCAATGCCGCTAATATTTTAATGAACCAACTCAGCAATTCAACGGTGGTTTCTGATAGCCTGGCAAAATTATATATCGCTGAAGCGAAATTTGTAAGGGCTTTGTGTTATGTGAGTTTGGTCCAAACTTATGCAAAGCCTTTTAATCTAGACAAATCAGCACCAGGAGTACCATTAAGACTGAGCCCCATAACATCATCGGGACACAATGATTTAGTTCGAAGCCCGGTAGAGGAAGTTTATAAGCAAATTATCAAGGATTTGGATGAAGCAGAGACGGATTTACCTACTGCATATCCGAACAGTTTGTTAAACATCTCAAGAGCGCACAAGAGTACAGCGATAGCTTTAAAAACAAGGGTTTATTTAAATATGGCGGAATACAATAAAGTTATTTCTGAAGCCCAAAAAATAGTTCCAGTTACTCCACCATTTGTTTATCAGGCCGGGAATTTAAGTCATCACTTAGAAAGTTCACTTTCAAATTTGTATAGTGGAGCTTATACAGGTTCAGAGTCCATTTTTTCAATCATTTTTGCGAATACCACTACAGAAACTCCTCCGGCACAATTTGCGTTGGCTTTCAATTATGTCACGCAGCCCATTATTTTCCTTGCAAAGGAAGGCATCGGGTATCATACGGCATTTAGCACAAATGAAGACGCTCGTTCCGGATTGACGGCCATCAATATTGCTAAGCATAAAATTTTAACCAAGTTCAAAATTACAACTGCCCCCTTCAGAGATTATGTACCTGTATTGCGGTATGCAGAAGTATTGTTGAATTACGCGGAAGCTGCAGCACATCTTGGAGATTTAAGCACTGCAAAAAATTTATTGTTGGCGGTTCGCAATCGCGCACATGCAAATTATCAATTTCCCGATAGCGAAACAGATACCAATGAAAAAATTGTACAGACCATTTTAACGGAACGTCGAATCGAATTTGTAGGAGAAGGATTGCGTTTACAGGATTTGCAACGAAACCTATTACCGCTTCCGGCAAAAACTGGCAGTATTGGCAAAGCTCCTGAAGTTCTTGTCAATGCCAGGAATTATATTTGGCCAATCCCTAGCGGTGAATTGAGCACGAATAAATTATGTGTACCGAATTAAGTTTAGGATAATAATTTCGTTGGAATGTTTAGGAAATTCGAATCATGTCTGCGTTTTTATTTTCAACACAAGAGAAAAGCCAAAGACTTAAACTTTATATTCTAATAAAAAATTGCGGATATAAAGGTCAAAACTTTCCTGATTGTAAAACTTTACTTCAATGGGTATGGCGTATACATCAAATTGATTTTTTTGAAAAAAAGTTTGAAACAATTTTAAGCGGGTAGCATCTTTTTCAGTAGTTAAGATCATTTTGTTGGAATGGGACACCTTCTGATATTTTTCAACCAGACCACGCAATTCCATTTCTGTAAAATAATGGTGGTCCTCAAAATTGATGCTGTTTACGTTTGCCACCCGATCGTTTAGATAATCTTCAAGATAAGAGGATTGGGCTATGGCACTAATCAAGGTAATATCTAAACCGGGATTCAATTTGAATATTTTTTCCGGATTAAAAATATCATAGGGCACCCCATATTCAATTTTTGAAAAAAACAAGGCTTGTTGCGGGTGCAATCTCAATTCTTTCCTAAAACTAATAAAATCGTCTTCTGTTAGATTTTCAGGGCATTTGGTGACAATTACAACATGTGCTCTGCTGGATCCATATCGCCATTCTCTAAGACGGCCACTTGGAAGCAGGAAATCTCTCGAATAGGGCCTTGCATATTCGGTAAGTAAAATATTGAGAGATGATTTTACTTCCAGATGTTGAAATGCATCATCTAATAAAATCAATTGAAGATCGGGCATCTCCCGGATCATTCGAGGAATGCCAAGCGCACGGCTTTCAGAGACAGCTACAGGCACATCCCTAAATTTATTTTTGATTTGCTGAGGCTCGTCGCCCACCTGTAATGCATCATGAGATTTGTCCACCCACAGAAATCCACTGGTTTTTCTTTTGTATCCACGACTAAGAACTCCAAGTTCAAGAAAATCTTTTAATAATCTGATGAAATACTCTACATGTGGAGATTTTCCGGTTCCGCCTACGGTAAGATTTCCAATACAGATTACAGGAAAACTAAAGCGCACTGCTTTAAGAATGCCGGAAAAATATAAGACCTGGTAAATACTTACACCAAGTCCATATAAAAATGAAAAAGGAAGAAATAAAAATGCAAGAAGTTTAGACAAATTGAAATGAATTAAAACGAATGTAAATAAGAAAGCATAGGAAGTGCCACCGTCGCATTACTGGAAACTCCACGCAAACCCGGTTTTTTCTCAGTGCGCTCAATATCCGTTAAAGAATAATCAGCGCGTAATACCAAACGGAAAACATGAGAACCGGATTTATATTCTGCACCCAATCCGAGGACAAAATCAACAGCTGTAGATTCATAAAAATCTTTTACGTCTTTATACAAGGAGCTGTAATAACCAAATACATTTTCTCTTGAACTTTCTGCAGTTGACAACAAAGCTAACTGAAATCCTCCTTGAAGAACCAGACCCATTTTGCCTAAGGGTTTTGAGCGATAGTCCAATAATAAGGGTATTTTAAGGTAGGTCAAATCTGTTTTATAATCTGCATCTTCGTTTCCGGCGGTCTCGTATTTTTGACCCTGAGCTGAATAAATAAAACCCGTTTGTATTGCAAAATGAGGATCTAATCGATAGCCCAAATCCAATCCAAAAGAGGGATGTAAAGTGAGAACATAATCAAGTTCACCGCCTTCATCTGAATCAAAGCTGTTAAAAATCCAGCTTATTTGATTCGAAACATGGATTCCAGCAAACCAATTTGAAGATTGCGCATTCAACTTAGTAATACCGAAACAGAATAAAATCAGATACATTGAGCATCTCATAGAATAAAAATTTAAAGTTTTAAAAATTTGCCTGATTTGAATCTGAATGTACACCACATTTCAAAATGACATTGCCGATCATGCAGCTGGTACATTTTTTATGAACACAATAAGACTGATAAAGTTGTATACCCGCCTGACTGTGGCCAGCATGTCTGAGTACAAAGTTATAATTTTTCCACATATGTGTTATGCGATTTGATTCAACTTTTAAGGTCTCTAAAAATCGCAATGCTTTTTGACAATGTTTCTCTTCTGATTGTATGGAGCCGTATGCAAAAAGCACAGGACAGACCGCATTTATAAAAACCACATTTAGCGCGAAATCCCCGATAATTCTGGAAGAAGTTTTCGCGCTGGTTTTCCCAAAATGGTAATGCATTTTCCAATATGATGAAGGCTCAATTTTAAAAAACGGAATTAAATCCTTAATTTGATCAGTTTCAAGTACAAAGGATAGCCAAAGTTCTTTTGAATGAAGCATAGAAGCCAACTGTGCCAAACGCAGCGAGGGAAAATGCGCAGGCCGCATCCGAAGAAATTTCCATTCGACCGGATCCAAACTATGAATCAAGTGCTTTTTTTGAAGAAATTGAAAATCTTTTTTTAAAGCTTTGGCATATTGATCTTCTCCGGGAGCTTGTAATAATCCAGCGGTTCCCAATAACAGAGCTTCCAACATGAATAGGTCGTGTTTATACTTATTGAGTAATGTAAAAGGGACTCTACATAATAAAGCTTCCATAGCGTTCATATTCACAGGGGCTACTAAGTAAGTCGCTATTTTATGAAAAAGTAAGGCTTCCCAATCAGAGCCCAGGTTTTGCCAATCCTGTAAAATTTTTTTGGTTTTCACTTCAAAGCGTTCTATCATTAACCGTTCTATAAAAATGGCTTTTAAAGAGTCACTAACATTTGTTAGTTGATGGTGGCAGGGGATTGGAAGTTCAGATAACATTAATTGTTCGTATTTCATGAAGAGCTCCCTAGGTAAATAGTCTTTGATTTCGAGACAAGCCAGTGGACTTCCATGGAGTTGGATTTCTGTATTAGATTCCCAAACCACGTGCAATATGGTGTTGTTGTAATGTGGATCTTCTACATGGCCATGTAAATTCCAATCCGATGAGCGGACATGAATTTCAACATGCCCGACCCACAGAACGCCACCAATTTCAATACGTGCAAAGAGAAAATCAGGTCCCTGATCGGCATTGAGCAGGCCCGGAGAACGAATAACAAGTTTTTCACCTGTCGTTGTAAAAAGTGCTTGCTGAGCAAGCGTTTTGGAATTCCAAAAATACTGGATAAGGTCTTCTTTCATAGGCTTACAGATTTGAAGGGAAATGACCCTTACGATCTGAAAGCACTATTTTTTTCTATAAATGTCGAAATGGTGTTTAACTAAATTTTTTGAATCAATAGTGCCCTCTTCACGAGAAAGGAGTTCCCAATTTTCGAGCTCAATTTCGGGAAAGTAGGTATCACCTTCCCCATTGTAATCGACAAAAGTGATATACAATTTATTCCAATAGTGCTTTGATTGATTGTAGATCTCTCCTCCGCCAATAATGAACAATTCTTTTTCTCCATTTTGTTTGGCCAGTAAAATTCCTTCTTCAATGGAATGGACAATGATACAATTAGAAACAATGTAATAGGGATCTCTTGTGATAATAATATTAGTTCTATTAGGCAGAGGCATTCCAATACTTTCAAAACATTTTCTACCCATTAAAAGGTGATGACCGCTAGTCATTTTTTTAAAAAACTTGAGATCTGCCGGCAAGTACCAGGGAATTTGGTTGTTAATGCCAATAATTCTTTTGGAGCTCATGGCAACGATAGCAGAAATGATCATGTTTTTTTCTTTTTAGTGATCAAATCTTTACGTACCATTAGATCATGTAAGTCTCTTCTTTTAATGGCTCCATTCAAATATTTTTCGATCATCAGACTGGCCATTGGAGCTGCCACTTCCCCGCCCCAACCGGCATTTTCCACATATACGGCGATCGCAATTTTTGGATTTTCTTTAGGTGCAAAAGCAAAGAAGACAGAATGGTCTTCGCCATGAGGATTCTGGGAAGTTCCCGTTTTTCCACATATATTGATATCCGGAAAATATGCTTTAAAAGCAGTTCCAGATCGAACAGCCATTTCCATTCCGTTGATGATGGGCTTAAAATGTTTTTCATCAACAGGCACTTTATTTTGCTGCCGGAATTTTTCAGGTATTAAATAATTTCCACTGTCAAAACTTTTGATCAAATGAGGTGTATAATAAAATCCCTTATTTGCAATAATGACAGCGAGATTGGCCATTTGTAAAGTTGTTAACTCAAGCTCACCCTGCCCAATACCAACGGATACAAAATAGGTAGATCTCCATTGATCCGTTTTATAAAGGCGTGTATAATATTCTGAAGTAGGTATGCTACCGTTGCTTTCAGTAGCAACATCACTGTAAAGCGGGCGACCTAGTCCAAAAGCGCTTAGATACTTGCCCAATAAATCAAGACCATATTGTGGTTTAGTGAATCCCTTGATTTCTATCAAATCCCTGAATGCCTGAATAAAGTAAGCGTTGCAAGAGTGCTGTAAGGCAATTTGTAAATTATATGGTGACGGATGGATATGGCAACCATAACTTACATTTCTATAATAATATGCACCAGAACAAGGATGCGAAGTATTTTCATTTAAAACACCTTCCTGCATGGCAATCAAAGAGAGTATTGGTTTAAAAATGGAGCCCGGTGGATATTTTGCATTTGCTGATCTATCAAATAAGGGTTTTAAAGAATCCCGCAGTAAATACGAATAAGCCAATCCACGGTTATTGTGAACAGACATCAGGTTAGGATCGAAAGTTGGGGCGGTGATCTGGCATAATATTTCACCTGTTGAAGGTTCAATAGCGACAATTCCGCCGACTTTGTGTTGCATCAAACTATCACCATATCGTTGCAGCTCGAGATCAATACTTAACTGGATGTCTTTCCCTGAAATTGCTTTTCTGTTTAATTTACCATTTTCATAACTACCAACTTCTCTTCCAAGATTATCTTTTAAAATAAATTCAACGCCATTAATTCCTCGGATGTCGTTTTCATAATATTTTTCCAGGCCGGCACAACCGATATAATCTCCAGGCCGATATAATCCATCCGATTCTTCAATATCATCCTGAGTCACTTCGCTGATATAACCCAAAAAATTCGCACCATGTGGTTCCGGATATCCGCGTATGGATCGCAATTCACTCGTAAATCCGGGAAATCTGAATAAATTCTCTTTAAATGGTAAAAAGATTTCCGGGGGAATACTTTTAATAAAAATAAAAGGTACGGATTTACTGTATTTGCCGGATTTCCAATCTTTATTTAATCCTGAAATAAAACGATCTTTATCAATTTTCAACAAACTGCAAAATAAAGCGGTATCCATATCCGGTGCAATACTTTTATAGTTTGCATAGAGATCATATGTTGGATAGTTGATAACCAAAATTTTTCCTTTTCTGTCATATAACAAACCCCGGGAAGGATAAATTAAATTTTGATTCAACGTAATCGAACTGGCTTTGGAAGAATAATGTGGATTAAACAGCTGGATTTTTGCAAGAGTAATGATGAGGATTGCAATGAATAACAACAGAATACCCTTTATAAGTTGATACCGGACATATTTTTTTTCTTGGAGCATACGGATGTTAAGATCTAAAACTAAAAAACAACTGTAATAAAAATATAACAATACCGGAAACAAAATAACTCAAGAGGGTTTTCAAAAGAATTTCACCGACATAAACAAAAGTAAAAACTTGTAGGATAAAAAACGAAAGAAAAAAGGCGAACAATAAAACGCCAGCATATTGTGCAAACCAAAGCACACCCATTTCATTGATCGTTGGTTCAGAATCCAATGGATAGCCATTTTTAGGCTCAAACAATCTTAAAACCAAAGGACGAAATACCATCATCCACAAGCAAGCACCTGAATGTACACCAGGAGAGAGATAAAACATATCAACACTTATGCCTACTATAAATGCAATCAATAGGATAAAAAACTGTGGAATTTTAAGAGGGAGCGTTAATAATACAACCGGATAAACGATAATAAAAATCAGATTCTGATTGTTTTCACCAAGATTTACCTCTTTTAGAACCAATACCTGCAAAAGCACATACAAGATTATTTTTACGGTATGGTTTATCCAAGTGTTACTCATACCGACTCATTTTTTTTTCAAGTTCCAATTTTTCAATTTTGTTTTCATTCGCTATAATGTAAACCTGATCAATATTTGTCATCGATTGGCTGAGTTTTACATCTATTTCATAAGTGAAAGAACCTTGATCAATTCGATATAATGAAACAGTTCCTATCAATAGATTTTTTGGAAAGACAACAGAATATCCACTCGTTACTACCGTATCACCCAAACGCACATCGGCATATTTTTGAATAGCTTGCAAGCTCATGGAGGCAGGATCACGGCCTTCCCAAACCAGGGGTCCGAAAAAGCCACAGCGCCTTAAGCGCGCACTGATGCTGGTCCCTTCATGTAGAACTGAGAGCACTAAACTGTAATGTTTACTCGTATCCGTTACTATTCCAACTATTCCTTTTGATGTTATGACGCCCATTCCTGGCGTAATTCCGTGTTTTCCACCTTTATCTAAGGTAATCATATTGTTTCGCCGATCCAAAGAATTATTGATGACCCGAGCAGGAATGATTTTGTAAGAAGCATCCGACCATTCTTTTATCTTTAATGAATCGTAAACATAAGATGGGTTGGATGTGGCATTAAAATTTTTTTCTAATAAAACAGCATGTGCTTGAGCTAAACTGTCGTAACGGCTTTTTAATGAAAAATAATTCAAAGATGCATTGATCTTTGATTGTATAGAAGTAGCTAACAACTGATAGGAATGTAAATAAATTTTGCGCTGGGCCTGATTGTGCTTAACGACCCAAAGGAGGCTTAAACTCTGTAAGAGTACAAATAAGACCAAACTTCCATGCTGAACAATGACTCGGGTAAACTTCCACATTAGTTCATTGTATTAAATTAATTTGCCCCATTTTAATTTGATGAGGTCAATTAAAATTAGATACTTTTCCGATCAATTAAAAAAGAATATCGATCGGTATTTTTTAAAGCCAATCCTGTTCCTCTAACAACCGCACGTAAAGGATCTTCGGCAACGATCACGGGCAATTTGGTTTTTAGGGAAAGCCTTTTATCAAGTCCTTTCAATAAAGCCCCGCCCCCGGTCAAATACAAACCAGTCCTGTATATATCGGATGATAACTCCGGTGGTGTCAATTCAAGAGCCTTTAAAACAGCCTCTTCAATTTTCATAATCGATTTATCCAAAGCCTCTGCGGTTTCTTCATATCGAACCAAAATTTGTCTCGGAATGCCTGTCATCAGGTCACGTCCATTGATAGGATAAGGCTGAGGCGGATTGTCCAATTTTTTCAATGCCGAGCCTATGTTGATCTTGATTTGTTCTGCAGTTCTTTCACCAATCAACATATTATGCTCGCGGCGCATATAATCGATGATATCATTGGTAAATTCATCACCCGCCACTCTAATAGATTGATCGCAGACGATTCCTGACAAAGCGATAACGGCAATTTCGGTTGTTCCACCTCCAATGTCAATGACCATATTCCCAATAGGCTCCTCTACATCCAGGCCTATGCCAAGAGCAGCTGCCATCGGTTCATGAATGAGATAGGTTTCTTTGGAGTCTACATGGTCTGCAGAATCAAATACAGCTCGTTTTTCAACTTCTGTGATCCCGGAGGGAATACAAATTACCATTCGCAAATGTGTGAAAAACCTCCGTTTGTTGCCGATCATATTGATCAAACCTTGAATCATGGCTTCTGCTGCCTGAAAATCAGCAATAACACCATCTTTCAGGGGTCTTATAGTTTCAATATTTTTATGGGTCTTCTCATGCATTTGCATGGCTTTATTACCAACAGCGATGATTTCTCCAGTTTTTTTATCAACTGCGACTATAGATGGCTCATCTACGACCACTTTACCATCCTGAATAATTAAAGTATTGGCTGTTCCCAGATCTATGGCTAATTCCTGAATAAAAAGATTAAAAAGTTTCATGTATATATTCCGTTCATTCTATTATTAATACGAATAAATTAAATTATCAATTTTACAATCCGGATATGAATTGAGGGTAGGGACTGCAAAAGTATAAAAAATAAAGCTATCAGGCACCAGCAGTTACCAGTATCATTTTATCAGGATCCAGATATTTTTCGGCCAACTCCCTTAATTTTTCTGAATTTGTCGTAAGAATTTCAGATTTTAATAAGTTAAAAGCATCGGCAGTGCCATATTCGCTGATTAGAATTTTAAGAAAAACAATGGTTTGAAATGGCCCATCCATGAGCCTGAGCATATTTCCACATAAGTAGTTTCGAACCATTTCTAACTCAGATTGGGGAATTAAATGCCGGCGGAGTTCGTTGAGCTCACTTTTAATAAGAGCAATTGAGGCTTCCAACTGCTCCGGATTGAGTTCGGCACTGATATAAAAGCAACCATCATGTTTTTGGGCATCGAGGTTTGAATGGATATCGTATGTGAATCCTTTGTCTTCTCTGATGTTCTTCATTAATCTTGATCCAAAATAATCTCCAAGAACAGTATTTAGTAGGTAAAGACCAAAGAAATCCGGATGTTGCCTTGCAAAAGTTCGGATGCCTATTTTTAGGCTGGTTTGAGAACTATGGCTGATGGGAATATGGAGCTTTTGTTGTTGCGCTTGCGGTAAAAAATGTGTTGTTTCAATTTCTTTTAAAGTTTTTGGAAATTTTTCCAAAATTTCTTTGATGCAGTTTTGATAAACCGCATCATTGGACCCGCAGTAAAAGGCAGTTAAAAAATCGGAACAATAGTTTTCACTTTGATAGCGCTTAAGATCCTCTGATTGTATAGCTTCGATCCTTTCTAAAGTCGTATTATAACCATATACGGTATCGGCACCATAAATAAGCGAGGTAAATTCGCGATAAGAAACGTAATCAGGCTCAGAGAGCTGATGTTGTAATTGAGATTTCAAAAAAACCTTTGCTTTTTGGAGATCAGTCTCCCGGTATGCAGGATTCAGAATGAGTTCAGATATAAAGTTCAGGAGTTCCATAAAATGCTTTTGAAGGCAACTCAAGGAAACTGTAGTAAAATCAAGATCCGCATGTACCGAAAAGTGGGCACCATAAAAGTCAATTTTGTCGGCAACCTGTTCGGCAGTATACTGCTCGGACCCTTCCATGATAAGATTGGCGGCAAGTCGGGCAGAAAGCTTTTTATGTTCGGTCCAACGGCCATTTCGAAAGACCAATTCAAAAAAACACAAACCCGGTTTCGTTGATTCCAATCCATAAAGCAAGCTGCCATTGCTCATTTTAGAGCATTTATACTCGGGGAATTCCAATTGATTCCAGTCCTGTATTACAGGTTCTATGTTAAGGGATTTAAGCTTCATTGCTCAATAAAGGGCTAAACCGACAGAATGATGTATTTTTGTGCTTCAATCAAGTGTAAACATAGAAAATACATGGCACTCGTTCCATTACATATCAAAATACAAGCCTAACTTTTATGAAATTCAGTGTATCCTCCGGTAGTTTTTTGGAAAAACTTAATATTGCTTCTTCAGCACTGGCATCAAATCCAGTCATTCCAATCCTTGAAGATTTTCTGATCCGATCAGATAAAAATAAATTATTCATTACGGCTTCAAACTTGGAACTCACCATTTCGACAAGTTTGCAAGCAGAAATCGAAAAAGAAGGAGTCATTGCAATACCCGGCAAAACGCTTTTGGAAACTTTAAAAGCCATGCCTGAACAGCCCATACATTTTGAAATCAATGATGAGACTCGTGGGGTTACAATTTCCTCTCTATCAGGAATATATAAGTTAGTAGGAGAAAAAGCTGACGATTATCCAAAAATATCTGGCCCAACAGATGAACCGCATTTTGAAATATTAACAGAAAAACTATTATTGGCCATCGATCGAACTGCTTTTGCGACAAGTAATGATGAAATGCGCCCGGCAATGAAGGGCATTTGCCTGAATATCGATTTTAATCAATTGACCTTCGCCGCTACAGATGCTCACAAATTAGTCAAATACAGCTTTCAGGACATTAAAAGTGAGGCATCAGCTACTATCGTATTGACTAAAAAATCAATGTTGGCTTTAAAATCAACTTTACCTAAGGAAGGCAAAATTAACTTACATTTTAACCGGGAGAAAGCATTTTTTAGTTTTGAGGATACACAGCTTTCCATGCGATTGATAGAAGCGAAATATCCTGATTACAATTCAGTCATTCCTGTTAATAATCCTTATCATTTACAGGTGAATCGATATGAACTACTTTCGTCCTTAAAAAGGCTTATAGTGTATGCAAACAAATCTACCAATCAGGTGGTATTTAACATTCAGGATAAAAGCTTAACCATTTCTTCTCAGGATGTTGATCTTTCGAATGAAGCCACGGAACAAATGAGTTGTACTTATCAGGGCGAACCGATGACCATTGGTTTCAGTGGGAAATATCTCATCGAAATGTTATCCAATATGGGCGGCGAAGTATTAAATCTTGAACTCTCAAGTCCGAGTAAACCGGGTATCTTTTTACCGGCCGAACAAGCCACCGGCGAACATTTACTGATGTTGATCATGCCGGTCATGAGCAATTATTAAGAAAGATGCATATCGGCTTGTTCTTTGGATCCTTTAATCCCGTTCATACAGGCCACCTTATCATTGCACAGCATATTGCAAATTTGCCAGAAATTGATCAGGTATGGCTGGTCGTGAGTCCGCATAATCCATTGAAGCAAAAAACAAGTCTGGCTAAGGATTACGATCGCTTGCATTTGGTGAATATATCTGTAGAGGACAATCCGAAAATTAAAAGCTGTTCGATAGAATTTCATTTACCACAGCCGAGTTATACCATCGATACACTTACACATCTCAAAGAAAAGTATCCACTTCACGATTTCGCTTTGATTATGGGTAGTGATATATTAACAAGCCTTCACAAATGGAAAAATTACGAACAAATCTTAAACAACTACAAAATATATATTTATAAAAGATCTGGAAGTCTAATACCGGATTCATTTTCAGAACACCCCGCTTTTCGTTTTTGCGAAGCACCATTATTGGAAATCAGTGCAAGTTACGTTAGGGAATGTATTCGGAAAGGTAGTTCTATCAGATATATGGTTACTGACAAAGTTTTTGAATACCTTGACGGAAGTACTATGTATAAAAGCGTGTAAAATTTTTCATTTCATCTTATAACTTTCAGTTTAATCCTGACGGAAAAAGTAATATTTTTTGAATGCTAAAATTAAAAATAATTGCAAGTTTGTGGTTCAATGATAAACACTAACGAACAAACCGCAATTCGGATCAGTTATCTGAGCATTTTAGGCAATAGCTTATTGGCACTTATGAAGTGGACTACAGGATATTTTGGAAACTCATTTGCTTTAATTGCAGATGCGATTGAATCCACAACAGATATTTTTGCTTCCTTGCTTACTCTTTTTGGTTTGAAGTATTCTCATAGGCCTGCCGATAAAAATCATCCATATGGACATGGGAGAGTAGAACCTTTAATAACGTTTATCACGGTTGCATTTTTGGTAACCTCAGCAACGGTCATTGCCTACGAGAGCATTCAAAATATCCAGACCCCACACAAACCTCCCGAATCTTTTACTTTGATTGTGCTTGCACTGATCATAATTTGGAAAGAAATTTCTTTTCAGTGGGTCATTAAAAAAAGCCGAACTACCAACAGTACGGTATTGAAAGCAGAGGCATGGCATCACCGGAGTGATGCGATAACCTCAGTTGCAGCATTTATTGGAATTTCTATTGCATTATATTTTGGCGAAGGCTACGAAGTTGCAGATGATTGGGCCGCACTCTTTGCCTCGGGGTTTATATTATACAATAGTTACCTCATTTTTCGTCCGGCACTAGGAGAAATAATGGATGAACATGTTTACGAAAACCTCGAAGAGGAAATTCGTAAAAAAGCATTAAGCGTGAAAGGAGTTTGCGGTACTGAAAAATGTTTTATTAGAAAGGCAGGAATGATGTATTTTGTAGATCTGCACGTGTTGGTAAATGCGGAGATTAGCGTTCACGAAGGGCATCATATTGCACATCGCGTAGTTGACGCTTTAAAACAAGAAATTCCACACATCAAACAGGTATTTGTTCATATTGAACCTTTTGAAAATTATTAAAACGAAAGGGCTAAATTTATTTTTAAATATAAATATCAATTTCAAATCCTATAAAAAAAAAGCCGGATCATTTTGGATCCGGCCAGCTTCATACCTTTTCATTTTGAGAAAACAGCGCAGTCCTATTGGACTATGCTAATAATTTATAAAGTTCCACTCGATTTGAAATGGCAACAAAGCGATCGATTCCTTTGTAAATTCCATGCCAAGCTCGTGAAAGTTTAGTAAAGGTAGACTCCTTAATGTTACACTTACAAATATTATTGACATTATTTAATATACAAAAAATGGATCATATAAAACTACGTAAGTATCTGCAATTAATAAAAATATAAAATCTTATTCATCGCTATTGAATGTATAAATAATTTAAAAAAACCACGATCTGGTCTTTCGCAGAGAATTTTCTATCTTTCGGCAGATAAAAACAATGGTATGGCAAAATTTTTAAGCAGAAGAGAACTCATTAAAACGATGAGCCTGGCTGCAGGCGCTACCGGTTTTGTAATTCCGGATATTAAAAGTCTTTTAGCGCAAGAGCAACTTTCAATTGATATAATACCCGATAAACCAATCACTGCTATCACCTTGGGTGCGGGAGCAAGGGGAAATGTGTACGGAAATTATGCGATTGCGCATCCGGAGGAGATTCGCATCGTCGGAGTAGCTGAACCCATAGGACTGCGCAATGAGAGATATTCAAAAAAACATCAAATTCCAGCGGAACATAGATTTGTAACCTGGGAACATGTTTTTGACAAGAAAAAATTTGCGGATGCAATTATAATAACAACACCCGATCATTTGCATTATGGTCCATGCATGAAAGCCTTGGAAATGGGCTATGATGTATTGTTGGAAAAACCGATGGCACAAACAGAAAAGGAATGCCGGGATATACTATCAAAAACACAAAAGACAGGAAAGATTGTAGGTTTATGTCATGTCTTGCGATATGCGCCCTACTTTGTCAAATTGAGAGAATTAATGCACAATGGTTCAATTGGCAAACTCATGAGTATGCAACATTTTGAGCCCATTCAGCATGTCCATATGGCGCATTCATTTGTAAGAGGAAACTGGCACAATAGCAAAGCAACAACACCGATTATCATTGCTAAATCCTGTCATGATCTGGATATGATGCGTTGGTTGGTTGGCAAACCTTGCAAACGCGTATCTGCATTTGGAAATTTAAGTTGGTTTAAGCGCGAAAATGCACCAGAGGGAAGTACAATGCGTTGCAACGAAGGATGTTCTATTGAATCTCAATGTCCATATTCAGCGATGAAAATCTACTTGAGAGATCGAAGCTATTTATATGTTTTTGATCTTCCCGAACAAAAAGAATTACATCCTGATGCCATCATGAATTATTTAAAAACTACAAATTACGGGCGTTGCGTTTACCGGATGGAAAACGATCAGTGCGATCACTATGTCATGAACCTCGAATTTGATGGTGGCATTACCGCAAGTTTTAATATGGAAGCTTTTACGTCATATCACGGAAGGCGAACAAGAGTCATGGGAAGTATGGGGGACTTACATGGGGATATGGAAAAATTTATTCATACCGATTTTAGAACCGGAAAAGTCACAACTTGGGATTCTCAATCGTTTGATGATGGTAATTACAGTAAACATGGACATGGCGGCGGCGATGTTAGGTTGATGCAAAACTGGGTGCAGGCGGTCTCGCAACAAAATGCAAGCCTACTTACCTCTACCATTGAAGCATCCATAGAAAGTCATATCATGGGCTTTGCAGCAGAAAGAAGTCGAAAAACTGGGAAAACGATACAGATTAAATTATGATTAGTAATAGGCCTATATACGCGGAACTGAATTTCTTGAGCAGGAATTTATATAAGCTACTAACATATGTTAGTTTATTCGTTTTCCTGGCTTGTCAAGCAACAACTGGCGAAGGTAATAAGTTAAGTGGGGCTTCAACGGAGTTTGAGCATGTCAGTGAACAAATTCTGAAAAATCCGGATATTGATAGTCTGTATGCATGGAGGGCAGATCAGCTTATGCTAAGGGAATCTTATGATTCTGCGATCACGGATTTTCTGAAGGCCTTGTCTATTGATTCGCTAAAAAAGCCAGCTTATTATTTTGGTTTATCACGCGCTTACCTGATGTCGGCCCAATCTAAAATGGCCTCAGATATATTAGATAAAGCACTTGAAAAATTTCCCGAACACATTCCTACTTTGTTGAAAGTTGCAGAAATGAAACTCGTTTTAAAACAATATATGCCGGCACTTGCAATTCTCGATAAAGTTTTTCAAAGGGATCAGCAACATGTGGAAGCCTGGTATTTGTCTGGTCATGTTTTTTATGAAATGGGAGATACCGGGCGAGCAATAAACGCCTACCAAAAATCTGTTGATCTCAATCCGGAATTTCGTAAAGCCTGGATCCAATTAGGAGATGTTTTGACAGAAATTAAAAATGAGCGCGCTCTTGATTATTACGACAATGCTATAAAATTGGATAGTTTAGATCCTCAGGTTTATCATAGTAAGGCCTATGCACTTCTTCGTCTAGGCAAACGGCAAACAGCGGTAAACTTATTTAAAAAATTGGCCATTAACTTTCCTTCTTACGAGCCAGGGATTTATAATCTGGGCTTACTTTACCTTGAATCAGATTCTTTAAGTAAAGCCATTGAGCATTTTGGGATTTGTATTCAACTAAAACCCACTGAACCAAGTTCCTATTTTCAAAGAGCTTTGGCTTATATCCGTAAAGGAGATAAGAATCTGGCAAAAACAGATTTACAAAATGCCTTGAGATTAAATCCGGATTTTGAAGGGGCAAAGCAAGAATTGTCTAAATTGTAAAGCTCCTGAAGTTTATGTTTTTGCTTTCAGCTATTATGAATGGTGGTCGAAATGTTTTGTTAACTGCATTTTAAAGAACAACTTTTAGTTTAATTTTTAGTTAACAATAAGGTATTAGATCACCGAATTATTAAATTTTAAATCCAAATTATGAGCGTATTAAAAGTTATTGAAATAATGTCTTCTTCCAAAAAATCTTGGGAAGATGCAACAGAAATCGGAGTTGCAAAAGCAGCAAAAACCCTAAAAAATATAAAATCAGCTTGGGTTCAGGACCAGTCCGTTTCTATTGAAAAAGGAAAAATAAAAGAATACAGGGTTTCTTTAAAATTGACCTTCGAACTGGATAAATAGCAATTTCCGGTTTAAACCAGAGGGTTTACCAATTTTATTTACTTCGTTTATCTCACTTTTCGGGTATTTTCGAAAAGGCTTACCTTTGCACTTATGCAAATGATAAAAATCCGTTTTCCGGATGGAAGAGAGCAAGATTACTCCAAAGGAGTAACTGCAATAGAGGTGGCACTGTCTATCAGTGAAGGCCTGGCAAGAAATGTATTGTCGGCAAAAGTGAATGGTGAAGTCGTAGATGCTTCGAGACCTATAAATCAGGATGCCAGCCTCCAATTATTGACCTGGAGTGAAAAAGAAGGCAAATCTACTTTTTGGCATAGTTCAGCCCACCTCATGGCAGAAGCATTGGAATCTTTGTTTCCGGGAGTTAAATTCGGCATAGGTCCGCCAATAGAAAATGGATTTTATTACGATATAGACACTGGCGATTATCACCTATCTGCCGCAGACTTACTTTCCATTGAGCAAAAGATGATGGAATTGGCAAGGCAAAACAATGTCTTTTTTCGGGAGGCCATTTCAAAAAAAGATGCAATCGCATATTTTACTGAAAAAGACGATGAGTACAAACTCGAACTGCTTTCCGAATTGCAGGATGGACAAATTACTTTTTATAAACAGGGTGCTTTTACGGATTTATGCAAAGGCCCACACCTTCCTAATACGGGATTTATTAAAGCAGTTAAACTGACAAGTCTGGCAGGAGCTTACTGGCGAGGGGATGAAAAGCGAAAACAACTGACGCGGGTTTATGGCATTACTTTTCCCAAAGCCAAAGAACTTGAAGAATACTTAAAATTGCTGGAAGAGGCCAAAAAAAGAGATCACCGCAAACTGGGTCAGGAACTTGAAATTTTTATGTTTTCCGAAAAGGTGGGAGCCGGATTGCCCATTTGGTTACCAAAAGGAACAGCTTTAAGACAAAGACTTGAAGACTTTCTGAAAGCCGAGCAAATTAAAAGGGGCTATACACCAGTAATTACTCCCCATATCGGGCATAAAAATTTATACATAACCAGCGGTCATTGGGAAAAGTATGGGCAGGACTCCTTTCAGGCGATTCACACGCCCAGAGAAGGGGAGGAGTTTTTATTGAAACCGATGAATTGTCCGCATCATTGCGAGATTTTTGGACATAAACCAAGATCTTATCGGGACTTACCTATTCGGATTGCGGAATTTGGAACGGTGTATCGCTACGAACAAAGTGGAGAATTGCACGGACTAACGCGCGTTAGGTCTTTTACACAGGATGATGCCCACATTTTTTGTACACCCGATCAGGTGAAAGCCGAATTTTTGAATGTTTTGGATTTAACCATGCTGGTTATTCGGAAATTGGGCTTCGAACATTTTACAGCACAGATCTCTTTGCGCGATCCCGAAAACACCGAAAAATATATTGGTTCAGAAGAAAACTGGAATAAAGCCGAGCAAGCCATCATAGATGCCGTCAGTGAGGCCGGACTAGAAACAACCACAGTACTGGGAGAAGCTGCTTTTTATGGTCCAAAACTGGATTTCATGGTACGAGACGCACTAGGTCGCTCATGGCAGCTAGGAACGATTCAGGTCGATTACAATTTGCCGGAACGATTCCAACTAGAATATATTGGTTCAGACAATAGCAAACACCGGCCTGTCATGATTCACCGTGCGCCTTTTGGATCGATGGAACGCTTTATCGGGGTTTTAATGGAGCACTGCGCCGGAAAATTTCCATTGTGGTTGACACCAGAGCAATTTATCATACTACCTGTCAGTGACAAATATTTAGAGTATGCACAAACTGTATTTGACGCACTTGAGGAAGCAGGATTAAGAGGCGGAATGGACAAGCGCCTGGAATCTATAGGTAAGAAAATTCGCGATGCGGAGTTACTAAAGATTCCTTATATGTTGATCATTGGCGAAAAAGAAATTGAAAATAGAAATATTTCTGTAAGGAAACAATCCGCAGGTGATCAAGGCGCCATGGATTTGGAAGCGTTTATTAACGATATCAAATCCCAGCTTTAGGATTTGGATAGGGCATGAATTTATTCGCGCAGATTAAACTTTACCTTGATGGAATCGCAGATGGCCTGCCATTAATGCCTGCCGGAATCGAAGTGCTTTTTCCTTTTCAAAAAGCAGAAGTTCAAAGAATCGTTCATGAATTTTATCAAAAATATTACAACGATACTTCTCTACGTACATTGATATTAGGTATTAATCCTGGTCGGCACGGAGCAGGACTTACAGGCATTCCATTCACGGATTCCAAAAGATTACAATCTGATTGTGGTATATCGACGAATATATCAAGTCATGAAACCTCTTCTGAATTTATATATCACATGATTTCTCGTTATGGCGGGCCATCCCAATTTTATAGAGATTATTTTATCAGTTCCATATCTCCTGTTGGCTTTATCAAGGACGGAAAGAATTTTAATTATTATGATGAAGTAATGTTCACGAATCAGCTGCATCAATATATAGTCTTTCAAATGCAAAGATTGTTGGAATTGCCTTTAAACAGAAAGCAAGTCATATGTTTTGGAGAAGGAAAAAATTATCAATTTCTACTAAAACTGAATTCGGAATATCAATGGTTTGATGAGATTATACCATTAGCGCATCCCAGATTTATCATGCAATATAAACGCAAAGAATTGGGCTCATATACGGATACCTATGTTCTTAAACTAAAGTCCTCAAAGCCTTGTTAACGTATTATTAGTCAATACTTAAAACCACTTAACAGTGGTCAGGTGGAGGATTCATAATTTTACACCGCAAAAAAAATAAATCAAATTAAAATGAAAAAATTAATCGCAATTTTGGCTCCAGTTGTTTTTATCATAGCTTGTAAAAACGTTGAGCAATTCCGTGCCCCGATCGAAGCTTTATCTGCAGATTGGGAAAAAGCTACTACTGCTGTAACAGAAGTTGGTGGCATGATAGGTGCAGCACAAACCTCATTGGCTTCTTTAAAAGATAGCCTTATGGTTGATCCTAAAATGGCTGCAAAAATGAAACCTGAAATGACAGCTACTTTAGACTCATTGAAAAATGCATTCACCGGACAAGTTGATGGCATCAGTGGCTTGGCTTCAGAAGTGACTTCTTTTGCTACTAGCTGGGAAGAAATGTCAAAGAAATTAGCAGGATTAAAAGATGGTCTTGCTGCTGGCAAATTGGAAGGTGACATCATGGCTCAAATAGATGAGCTGAAAACAGCTTCAGTCGATGCTACTTCAAAGGTAGAAGGTTGGGGATCAAAATTAAATGATGCAAAAGCTGCTGCAATGGCTGCGTACGATATGTACAAGCAAAATGCAATGGCTAAGTAAATTGCCCAAATAACTGAAATAGATTTTAAAGGATTTCCTATTTGGGAAGCCTTTTTTTTTTGCCCGTATTCAAATAGCGATAAGCCTGAAAACTTACTAGGCTCGAGTTGTAAGTCTTAAAAAATTAAAAAAGCCCAGATTGCTCGGTCGAAATTAACGCGAAAGTTATTTAGACTTTCATCATGAAACATTTTTGAGAAGTGGACCGTATTAGATGAATTTTTGGCTTGGAATAGCATTCTGATGACTAATAATACTTATTAAAAGCGAATACTGCCGTCTTTCTTATTTCTGGTAAGGCACATCATAGGACCAACTACTGGAGTAAGGAATCGTTTTAGTCACCGTATGTCTCAATTTTCCGGTGAGGTCCCGAAAATTAAATACTTTATTCACCTCTGGAGTCACTTTAGGTAAAGTAACAGGTAGGCCAGGTGGCAAAGCCAGCACTAGACCATCAACATGAACAAATATTTCGACGCCTTCCAGGAGATACTCCAGACTTGAATTAAAGCTAACACTGGAAGCATCGCAGGGCGCAACAAATCGTATGGCCTTAAACTCTTGTTTACTTACATTGCCAAAGATTGTGGCGGGTATATTTTTCGTTTCAACTCGAATGGTGTAATTTCCTGGCAAGGCATTTTTTTTGACTACTTCCGAATGCGCGCCTGCAGTTCCAATGAATTCATTATTTATATATACATCAGCAGATTCCCCGTTTTGTTCAGCAAATTCACCGCCAAGAATAACAGTAATAAATTCATGTGGATCTTCGATAACAGATCCATCCACAGGATCGATACAACCTGAATTCAGAATGATCATGACCGATATAACCAAAGCAAATAATTTGCCTTGATTACGCTTTTGAATCATTTTCATCATCAATTTATTTATCACTTAAAGAATTTAATACTAGAAAAAATCTAGTATATATAACAGGAATTAATTTATAATAGAAATACATTCATGTTTGATTCCAAGACTAAGGTACATTATAAATGGCTATGGCCTTGCATTTGCTAAGATCTGTAACGGTGACGCTGTAAGAACCTTTCCCAAATACGATGGCTATAGATCCGGTACCAAGGCCATGCGACCAATTGTACGTAAAGGGAGCAGTTCCATTTGTCGTCTGCACGGTTAATTGTTCGACAAAATCGTAGGAAATTTCTGCTTTGAACGAATGGCAATTTGTTTTGTCTTCACAGCTATGCGCGGCAGAAATGAAAAAAACAAACAACATTAAAATTTTCACATGAAAGGCTTGCATAAATAAAAGTTTAAAGAAGAATAAAAAATCAAAGCTGGATCTTGGTTTTGTGAGAGCAAATACAAAGTGATGTGATGGTCCCTTAGAAAACCTTTGCAGAGCGCGTTTCTCTACCAGGTAAAAATAATGAAAATTCCGGCGCCAACTTAAATAGAAATTCGTTATCTGTTACAAGGAGCGATAACAAGCACGGCAAATCGATGATTTGTCCATTTTAGGAAACTGAATAACGATCAATTTTACTTAAGTTGGAAGACGTTCAACTATATAACTTTACTTCTTAAGAAGCTTGGATGTATCATTTTATCTGGGGCATTTGCCTATCCATTTTTTTAAGTGGTTGGTGCAAATGAGGCCGGGATATAGGATCGTTCAAACGATAATTGATGAAGTCGAAACCAAACATCATGGTCTAGTAAAATGACATCATACGACACTCGCCAAACTCTTCTTCACAAATGCATGCAAAGATTCACCCTGCAACATTTGTTGGTCTAATAACGCTAATTTAAACAGATAATCAGCCAGTTCATTTTGCGAGGCTTCACTTTCTAGCGATAAAAGCTTTTGTGCGATGGCAGGATGGTTGCTGTTGACCACGCATTCGTAGTGGTTGAGAAACGGATTTTCCTCGCCATCATTTTTCATGGTCTGCATCATATATTGCATTTCAGACATACGGCGCATAAATTCAGGTTTCACAATCAAAACGGGAGGCGCTTCTGGAGACAAGGGTTTTAGCAAAGTTTTACCGGACTTGTTTTCCGGCAGAGCTTTAAATAAATCTTCGATCTTTTTTTGTTCGGTTTCAGATAATACGGATTCTGGTTGTTCTTCTTTTTCGATTAAATGGTGAATGGTATCCGAATCAATTCTTTTAAATTGAACGTCAGCCTTCATCTCCAGGGTTTGTATGAAATGGTTATCAAGTATATTATTCATGACCAGCACGTCATAACTGTGTTCTCTTGCATTTTGGATAAAACCAAAATGGGCTTTCGGATCATGAGTATAAAGCACAACCAGTTTACCATTTTTATCTTTTTGAATTGCTGCTATTTTTTCTTTATACTCGTCAATGGTGAAATATTCTTTCTCCGTATTTTGTAACAAGCTTGAAGGAAGCGCTTTCTCTGCAAATTTTTCATCAGAGATTAAGCCGTATTTGATAAAAGTACTGATGTCGTTCCATTTGGATTCGAAATCTTTGCGATCCTTTTTGAAGAGATCGCCTAGTTTTTCAGCAACTTTTTTGGTGATGTATCCCGATATTTTGCGGACATGCGCATCGGCTTGTAAATAGCTACGGGACACATTAAGTGGGATATCAGGCGAATCAATCACACCATGTAGCAACATTAAATACTCAGGGACAATTTCTTTGACGTCATCAGTAACAAAAACCTGATTGCAATAGAGATGTATTTTATTCTTTTGAACCTCAATGTTGTTTTTGATTTTTGGAAAATACAAAATACCAGTTAGATTAAATGGATAATCAATATTGAGATGGATCCAAAACAAGGGCTCTTCACTGTAAGGGTACAATTCATTATAAAAAGAAGTGTAAGCCTCATCACTTATTTCGCTAGGAGTTTTTTTCCAAAGCGGGTGAGTGTTATTGATTGTTCGTGGAACTTCAATTTCTTTTTCTTCCGCTCCTACTTTAATTTTTTCTTTTTGAGTTCCAAATACTATCGGCACAGGGAGAAACTTGCAATATTTGTTGAGCAAAGTCTCAATTTTATGGGTCTCGAGATATTCAAGACAATCGTCTGCGAGATGCAACACAACATCTGTTCCTCTTTCCTGCTTTTCAAAGGGCTCAATCGTAAATTCGGTATCACCTTTACATGACCAGCGCACAGACTTTGTCCCTTCTCTACATGATTTTGAACACACGTCAACTTGATTAGCTACCATAAATGCAGAATAAAAGCCAAGTCCAAAATGACCAATAATATTAGCCTCGCCTTTATATTTCGTGATGAATTCTTCGGCAGAACTAAAAGCTAATTGATTCAGGTATTTTTCCATTTCAGCTTCATCCATTCCTACTCCGCGATCGCGAATGGTTAAGGTTTTGGCTTCTGCGTCAAGTAAGACTTCAATATCTAGCGGCCCTAATTCCCCTTTGATTTCACCCAGGGATGAAAGTGTTTTGAGTTTAGTGGTGGCATCCACAGCATTGGAGATGAGCTCCCGAAGAAATATTTCCTGTTCAGAATACAAGAACTTCTTAATGATGGGAAAAATATTTTCTGTTTGAACTGAGATTTTACCGCTACGCATATTTCTATATGTTTTGCTGGTCCCATGCAAAAGGATGTGCCATCCGAAATTATATGACAAAATGGCTGAAAATCCTGAAAATAATGGCTTTTTTCAAGGTTCAAATTCTTAAATTATCATATTATTGAAATTTAAAAGCGATCAGGTAACACCAACCTGTAAGCCGTCTGAAGTTGAATTTCGAATTTAAATTAAATAGAACGCAAAGAGCGAATTTGAAATAGATCAAGATATATAAATATAGTGTATACCTATTTTAATTTTCATAAGCATACATATTGCTTCATTATACAGCTAAATAAAATTGAATATAAAAACAAGTACAAAGTTAAATCATTGATAATCAATTATATATATTTATATGATTTTCAAAACATCCTAAATATTCAAATATTTTTACATTTCTAAGCAGTTTGGCAAGGTTTATGCTTTATGAATAGTGCCTGGGAAACCGGGTGCGTACCCAAGAAATTGGTACGGGACAATTTTTGAGATCGGTTTGCTGGGGGGTATAAACCGATCTCTTTTTTTTTGATAAAATTTGGCAGCTTTTTGTCCATTTAAGAGATACCCTCAAGAACGTTTCATCACTATTTTCAAAAAAGTTTAATCACAACTAACAAGTGTTAGTAAATTTATTCTGTTTTACAGAAATATCTAAAAATTTGCTTTTTCAATTTGCCGGACGTCTTTCTTAAAATGTAATAACCATTCGATAAGCCCTCAAGTGGGATATGCATTTGTGCATGATCTATAGTAATCTGAATTAGACATTTTCCTGCAATATCCAGGATATCTAATTGTTCAAATTCAGTGTTTTTAAAATGCGGAAGCAGAATTTCAAGAGAATTGCGAAGTGGATTTGGCCAGATTTGCATCTCTTTATCTTGAGCTTCAGAATCCGTCAAAGCGCTTGTCTCTAGGCTTGCTTTGTATAGGTTACCACCCAGCCGAATGGTATTGTTGTATTCATCCGTAAAATACCAGTGGGCATTGGATCCCGCAAATACGGCTTCTTTCTGTGTGTAACTTGGCAATATAATTTCACGAACGCGGCCTTTAAAAAACTGACTGCCCTCAAATTGATCAAAGAACCACATGCGATCATGTGATAGTAAAACCAACTCTTTGGCCAAGGGCTGTATTGCCGCTGCGGTGACCCAGTAGAACAACATGGGTCCGTTACCCGTCTTAAAGGAATCTATCGGAAAGAGCGTATAGCTGCCTGCCTGATCCGGCAAGCGATATTGATATGTTAAACCCGTAAAGGGGTCTGTTCTGTTTTTGGAGAATAAATGTAAACTGTCATGATACCAAATCATCGCTTCCATGTCAAAATTTCTAGTGGCTGCATTTGGAGGAAATGCAGACTGGTCACCATATGTAAATTGAATGATTTCAGGAATGATGCTATCAGTTGTTAGTTGCTCCACATTTCGAAGAATATAGATTTGTAAATCTTTCCTGTTATTATTGTTATTTCCAAAGTCTCCAAGAAATAAATTGCCATTCGTATCTGCTGTAATTTCCTCCCAATCTCTTTTGGGAACACCTGTTATTTTTAGAATTTTTAGAATATTGCAGTTCACATCAATTTCATAAATTTCAGCCGGACTATTATTATCGGCATGAGTCCAGAATGTTTGCCCATCATTGAGACTGGTCAAACCAGAACTGCTTTCCAATCGCGTGTCCAATTTACAGAGTTGACTCCAACTCAGGTTTTGGGCGAGTAAAGAAGTAGAAAACAAAAATGTTAAGAAAATAATGAAGGTTTTCAACAGTAATTCTTTTATTGGACTCACCTAACAAAGATACAATGCTTTAGATGGGATGCTTTGAAATTATTTATTTGGAGATTAAATGCAAAAATGCAATCTGGAAACATCAAAGATGAGTTGTAAAAATGAATATCATGGTGAGCGAACCTGCAACTATTTCAGAGGCTCGTAAATTCAAATTGCGAAAAGAATCTGTAATTTTTGGAGAATAATTTTTCCCAAAAATTTAGTAGTGTTAAATGCTGATATTGCTTCTCAATTTGTAGGGTTATCAGTCAATTTTCTCTTATCTTTCGGCACTAAATTAGAAAAAATGATCTCTTTAAAAAGTCTTTGCATTGTTGCCTTGTGTTTTTCATTTTTAAGCCCAGGATTTACACAAAAACAAAAATCTAAAACCACAATTTCTACAGTTGCTAAAGACACGATAGATCCGGGTCTTTTATCTGCTTTTAAATTCAGAAGCCTTGGCCCGGCGATAGCTTCCGGAAGAATTTCCGATCTCGCGGTCAATCCTAAAAACATTTCAGAATATTATGTCGCAGTCGCATCAGGGGGTGTGTGGAAAACCAACAATAGGGGAGTCACCTTTGAACCGGTATTTGATAACGAGGGTTCTTATTCTATTGGATGTATTGCTTTAGACCCTCTTAATCCAAAGGTAGTTTGGTTAGGTACAGGTGAAAATAACAATCAACGCAGTGTGGCATATGGCGATGGTGTTTATAAGTCAGAGGACGGTGGAAAATCCTGGAAAAATATGGGTCTAAAAAACTCGGAACACATTGCTCGAATAGACATACATCCCACGAACCCGGATATCGTTTATGTTGCAGCTTACGGGCCGCTTTGGACCTCAGGCGGCGAAAGAGGAATTTATAAGACGACAGATGGTGGAAAGACTTGGAAACAGGTACTTCAGATCAGCGAACACACCGGGTGCAATGAAGTGATGATCGATCCCAGATATCCAGATATTGTTTATGCAGCAGCGCATCAAAGACAACGCAAAGTTTTTGCATACATTGGCGGGGGCCCGGAATCTGCTTTGTATAAAAGTACTGATGGCGGAAACACCTGGTCGAAGATGATGAAAGGTATGCCGTCAGGAGATATCGGAAGAATCGGACTCAATTATTTTCCGGCAAATCCCGATGTACTCTATGCTGTGGTTGAAGCCGCAGAAGGCAAAGGCGGCGTTTACAAAAGTAATGATCGGGGCGCCAGTTGGGAAAAAAGAGGTTCATACTCTACGTCTGGTAACTATTATCAAAAAATTTATTGCGACCCGAAAGATGAACAAAAAATATTCGTGATCAATACTTACATGGGAGTAAGTAGGGATGGAGGTAAGACCTTTTCAATTTTTAGTGAAAAAAATAAACACATTGACAATCATGTTATTTGGATAGATCCGCAAAATACAGACCACACACTGGTGGGTTGTGATGGCGGACTTTATGAATCATACGACGACGGCCAAAATTGGCATTTTAAACCTAACATTCCGGTTACTCAGTTTTACAAAGTTTCAACAGATAATGCATTTCCGTTTTATCATATTCATGGCGGTACGCAAGACAATTTTAGTATTGGTGGTCCTTCACGCACAACTAGCGTTAATGGAATTGTAAATTCTGATTGGTATTTTACAAGTATTGGTGATGGATTTGAAACCCAAGTCGATCCTACTGATCCAAATATAATTTATGCTCAATCTCAATACGGGGGCTTAATCCGTTACGACCGTAGAAGTGGAGAATTTTTAGACATCAAACCAACTGAAATGCAAGGTGACGCTGCATTTCGATGGAATTGGGATGCTCCTTTAGTGATATCCGCATTTGACCATAAGCGATTGTATTTCGGGGCCAATAAAGTTTTTCGTTCTGATGATCGTGGAAATTCCTGGAAAGCAATCAGCGGGGATTTATCAAGACAGGAAGATCGCAACCAATGGAAATTGATGGGCAAACTTTGGAGCGTAGATGCTATCGCAAAAAATGGATCAACAGATATTTTTGGTAACCTAACTTCTTTGGCTGAAAGCACCCTAGATCAGAATATTTTATGGGCAGGCACAGATGATGGTTTGATTTATATTTCCAGAAATGGTGGTAGCGAATGGACGAAATTCGACCAATTGCCCGGTGTGCCCGAAAGATCTTATGTGCATCAAATCATAGCTTCCCGTTTTGATAAAAATACAGCTTATGTCTGTTTTAACCACCATCGATATGGAGACTTCAAACCCTATGTTTTGAAAACAATAGATGGCGGCAAAACATGGACGCCGATTCATGGAAATCTTCCGGAAAGAGGTTCCGTTTATTCAATAGCTGAAGATCATGTGAAACAGGAACTTTTATTTGCAGGTACGGAGTTTGGAGTTTTTTGTACCCTCGATGGAGGCAAACAATGGATTCCATTAAAATCAGGATTGCCAACAATTGCCGTAAGAGATATTGAAATTCAAAGAAGAGAAAATGACCTGGTTTTGGGAACTTTTAGCAGAGGATTTTATGTGTTGGATAAATACGCAGAACTCAGAAATATCACAAAGCCTGAATTGGAAAAAGAAATGATTTTGTTTCCAATCAAAAATGCATGGATGTATATTGAATCCATACCACTGGGTGTTCGTGGAAAAGGATTTCAGGGGGAAAGTTATTATACTACGAGTAATCCAAAACCGGAAGCTATTTTTCAATATCATTTAAAAGATAATATTAAAACGCCAAAAGATAAAAGACGCGAACGCGAAAAGGAATTGGCAAAACAAGGAAAAGATATTCTTTACCCAAGTCTGGATTCTCTGAAAATCGAAGACGAACAAGAGTCCCCGCATTTGTTATTTACCATAAGAGATGCTTCGGGTCAAACCGTTCGAAAACTCAAAGCCCCGGCTTCCAAGGGAATCGGAAACATAAGCTGGGATTTGCGTTATGCTTCTTTTGGGCCCATTGATTTTTCCACCTTTGATGAGTCCTTTGTTTTTAGCTCTAAAGAAAGTGGCTTTCAAGTTGTTCCTGGAATGTATACTGTGAGTATGGCAAAATATGAAGATGGAATCTATACCGACATGAATCAACAGCAGAAATTTGAATTGATTCCTTTACAAACCGCAAGCTTACCAGCAACAGATAAACAAGCCTTAAATGCTTTTTCTAATAAAGTCGGCGAGCTCAGAAAATGGGTAAGTACCGCGGATGCATTACACGATGAATTAAATCAAAAACTTAAATTTATGAAGCAAGCCCTGATCGATGCTCCGCAACTTGAATTGGAATGGTCTTCTGAATTGCGCAACATCCAAAAAGGCTTATTTGATATTAAAAAACGTATGGATGGTGACGCAACCAGAGCAAAACGAGAATTTGAAACCTTGCCTTCTATCAACGGCCGTGTGAGTCAAATCATTTATGGATTGTGGTCAACCAGTTCAGCTCCAACCAAGACGTTTGAAGATTCGTATGTTATCGCTTTTAATCAAATGAAAGTCGTACAAAAAGATATTATGGAATTAGATCAACGCATCCAGAAATTAGAAGTTAAACTTGATCAGGCAAGAGTTCCTTATACTCCTGGCAGAAAACCATTACCTCCTTCGAAATAAGCTTAATTTTTTATTTAGAATTGGAATCATTTCGTCGGTAAATCAACATTCGTTCTTGTATTGAATGAAATAAGGAATAGTCTTTGAGCAATCTTTTTTGCATCTCAATATCCTGATCAGATATACTCCATACAATATAGTCAGGATGTTTGGCCAGTATGTTTTCTATTTCCAAGATGCCATTCAATTGCAGGGTATTGCGATGTTTTTCATTCCAGAGTAAACTTGAGTGGATATAAGGACTGGGACTTTCCTTGTCCAAAAGGAAGTAGAGAATGTGATGTGCATTCGAAGTATAAATCTCATCTGTGGCCTTTATATGATTTTGCAATACCTTTAAAGTTTCCCGAAGCATTTCGGGTTTCTTTATAAAACCAGTATAATGCTCAAATAGCAGCGCTAATAGCATAAAAGCAAGAATAAATTTTAATTTAAAAGAAGTAAAAAATTTAAAAATATTGAATCCCGGAACAGTATTAAAATATTTTCCGGCGACAATACAACAAACGGGAAAGATTTGGATATAATAATGCTCATAATATTTTCCCGGAATTAGAATAATGCACAAATCTAAAATTATCCAAAAGATTAGAAACAAACTCATGGCATCTGAACGAAATTCTTGTGAGCGAATGTAAAGAATCATGAGAATAGTAATCGGAAAGAAGCGTAGAAAAAAGTCGCCAAAAAATAAAATCAATTGAATAGGCTTAAATGAGGAAGTATAGTTTCCGGTGACCCTAAAAGTATAATACAAAAATTCATCAAGTGCATCATTTTGAGTATAATAATAGAGCACACTTCCAGAGCATATTAAAAAACCAATGGAAATATACAGGATGCGGCCAAATATAAATTTGAGAAATTGTTTTTCGCGGACGGCTGTAACAGATAGGAATAACAAAAGAGCTGTAAGGTCTGCAGCCGCCACATATTTAATATGAAAAGCGATTCCAATGCTGATACCTGCAAAGACATTTAAAAATCTTTTGTCATAAATCAATAATAGATAAATGGCCAGCAGGTTAAATAAATTGAAATAAATTTCCGTATTAGGACTAATACCCCAACGCTTAAATAAAGATAACATGAAGATATAAAAGCAACCACTGAGTATGGCAGTAGTTTTGTTTGAGTTCCATTTTAACTGCAATTGGTAAATGAGTAAAGAAGAAATGGCAAGGACCACACAAGCAATGATTCGGGACGCTACTATCGACTTTCCAAAAACTTTTAGAATTACTCCATAAATCCAGAAGATACCAATTGGTTTTGTGTCTATAACATCAACCAGGTATATTTTTCCATTGTTGAGCGCATCCGCAATAACAAGGTAAGTAGATTCATCATGATCCAAAACTAAAGGGTAAAAACTAAAAACGCGAAGAACTAAAGCAAATGCCAGGAAAAGAAAAAAGACCATCAGATGATTCCTGGGGAATAATAACATTTATAACAATTTGGTTTAAAGATAGATGCTGAAGCGGAATGCACAAAATATATTCAGGAGATGTACATTGAACCAACTTATTAAGAACTGGCCGATTAAACCGGTAGACTGATTTTATAAGATGCGAAGATTGTTAAAATTCTTGCGTTTTGTCAAACCAGCATACATAATAAAAGATTATGACTAAACCCAAAGAGTATAAACGGTTTGAAATATTAATATTGACGTAATGTAAATATTACTAAGTAAGAATCGAGGATTTTACCAGGATTCAAATTTATTATTGGTCATAATTTACAAAAAAAAATCCGGAGTAGAGTACCCCGGATTGTGCGAAACTTTGGTTATTAAACTATGCTATGGAACAAAATTAATAAAGATCTATTTATTTCACTATTATTTTTTGAGTAAGGACTTTTTCTCCCTGAGTTACTTTTAAAATCAGAGTGCCTTTTGCGTTTTCAATTTCAATTTCTTTGTTATATGTACCATCAAATGATTCAATCTTTTCTTTGTAAATTTCTTTGCCATTTAGATCTAATACTTCAATAGTTGTTGGTTCCTTTTTACCTTCAAAAGAAATTTTCATTTGACCGTTATTGGGATTCGGACTACCAGTTAAAACTTCAACGTTTAAGGAGCGCCCTTCTTCTGATTCTCTAATGATTTCTAACTCAGCTTTACCTCCTTTATCGATATCTTCAATTTCTTTTATGACTTCATTCCCGGCGCCATCTTTTTTGATAATTATGACCTTATTTTCATTGGAAGCACCATCTTTATCCTTAATGATGCGGATTTTTTTAATTCCTTCTCCGTCTTTGAAAATTGTCAATTTATCCTCTTTGCATTTTTTGTCATTTCCGGGTTTGCAACACACTACTTTGGATTGTTTAGTTGTAGGGCACATAACTTTAGAAATAACTTCTTCTTTCCTTTCCTGCAAAACTGCAGTCGCAGATTTTTCTTTAGTTGATCGTAAATATTTGAGTTTTACTTTTTCTCCGGGACTTTTTTGGGATAATACCTCAATAACAGACTCCACATTTTTGGTTTCTTTACCGGCAACAGATATGATGATATCTCCAATTTGTAATCCTATTTTCTCAGCGGCAGATCCTTCAAAGATTTCTATGACCTGAGCTCCGTTAGATCCATCGACATTTTCAAGTTGTACACCCAATACAGCTTTATTTGGAGACGCTGCTTTTTGAGAGTCATTCCAAACTGCCATATGATCAGGTTCAAAATCAAACACATTTAACTCCTTTTTATGCATTGTAGAATCACCATCATGATGCATAAAGATTCTCATTTTCTTTTTTCCATTCTTTAGAGATTCTATATCAAGTTCCTTAAAGTCCTTGTCATTCCACTCAAAACCTTCTAAGTCCATTTGTTTTAGTTGGGACAAGTCGAAAGTATCGGTGCTTTCTGAAGTAGTCTCTACCCCATTTTCATTTTCTATTGTGATCTTTTTTACAATCACCTTTGTTGTTGATTTGTTTTCAGGATTTTCCTGAGCCACAAGTAACACCGCACATAATGCGGGGAGAAGAATACTTAATAATATTTTTTTCATCATTCAATAATTTTAATTTGATTTAATTTGTTTGGTTTCCTCTTTCATTAGAGGATGCGGAATCTGGCGAATTAACTTCTGATGTAGAAACCCTAGAAGTTTCAGTCCTCAATAGAATGACAGCTTTTGGTGTTTTTGGTTGAAAGCTTTTACCTTGTTTTGAAATAATCCAAGCACCATCACCTTCTATTGTTGATAAAGAATCAAGTTTTATTTCTGATTGGGTATAAACAACAATTTCTTTTGGTGCTTCTTTAGTTATTGCAATAGTAACTATTTCTTGATTGACATCATTTATTGATATTTCTTCTAAGTTGGTCAGACGCTCCTTTGTTAATTTTAATGATTGTTTTTTAGATAAGCTGGTATTTACGCTTTTTAAAGCTATCCTGCTTTCTTTTAACAATGGCCTGGAATTCTTTACATATGATGTTGCATTGTTGATACCTGATTTTGAATTTTGAGGGTCGTCTATTTGATAGGAAATGGAATATAGTTGAACAAATCCTTGGTTAGTAGGATTACTTGATACTTTAGATTGTTGTAATCCACAAAAAAGCAAACAAGACAAGGCAACATACAAACTCAATGCATTTTCTTTATATTGATTTTGGGTCTTAATATTGAGAACAGATTCGATGCGTCTGCGCAACTGATTTCTTTGTTTAAAAAATGGAATGGTGAACAAAGGAATCATTCCGGTTTGCTCTTCAACTTTTAATATAAGTTTTGCATAAACTAAAGGCGATTGAACATATTTGTTGGCAGAAAGGTCTGCTTGCAATTCGCGGTCTAATTTGATATGGTTAATTAAAATATGAACAGCAGGATTAAAATAGAAGATCATTTCTGAAACCTGCACAAATAAATTAATCCAATGATCTTTGCTACGGATATGCGAAAACTCATGAGCAAGAATACACTCAATTTCTTTGGGTTCTAATCTATTAACCCATGCAGTGGGTATTATAACAATGGGTTTTAATACACCGGTCAGAAATGCTGAACTTATTCGGTCGCTATGCATTAATAAAACATTCTTTCCAATGTTAAAATGGACTTTAATACGACTAAAATTATCCAACCATTCATGCTGTTGGATGTATTGCGCGTTCCGAATAATTTTTTTCAAGAAAAGATGGCTTAAAACAAATCTTATAAAAAAAATGAAAGCACCTAAGACCCACGAACTAAATAGCCAAAAGACAAGCGATTGGTCTAATTTCAAGATCATATTCCCTCCAAAAGGCAATGTTAGTTGCTGAGGAGCAACAGAATAATTAATAAAATTTCCAAAGCACATCAAGACGATACTGAGTAAGCCCGTAAGAGACAAAAAATATTGAATTTGAGGCAGTGGTTTAAAAATTTGTTTAACCAACCAAAGCGCAATGACTACAATTGATCCTTGCCATAAGGAATCTATAAGTGTATGTACAATGGCTTCCTGCAAAAGGCTAGTATCAAGGGGTAGTGATTCCATAGCTATTGTTTATTTTCCATTTCTTGAATGAGCTTTTTCAAATCTTTTATTTCGTCGGGGCTGGCTTTATAATTGCCTAGCGCCTGAACGACCATTTCCATTGGCGAACCTTCAAAAACCTGATCTATCATGTTTTTAAGAAAACTCTTTTGAACCTGACTTTCTTTAATAACTGCAGTATAAAGATGAATTTTACCGGCAGACTCTCTTTCTACCAGTCCTTTCTCAAACATGATTTGTAACATTTTTAAGCTGGTTGTATAACCTACTTCTTTTTTTTCATTCATGCAGGAATTCACTTGTTTTACAGAGCAAGGGCCTATTTTCCATAAAATTTGAAGAATATCCAGTTCTCCTTCCGTTGGCTTAAATTCTAGTTTAGACATGGTCAAATCTTTAAAATTTGATGAACAAATTTGATTATTATTGACCAAATCTACGAAGTGTTTCGTAATATTTAATATAATTTTAACAAAAATGATAAGATCTGCATTTATAAGCGGTTCGACAGCTTATTTTGGGGCTTTATGGCTATGCTTCCAACGTCTGTGAGTCCAAAGCCATATCCCCGGATATGAAACAATGGCCTGTTCGAGGGCGCGGGCATATCTTTCTGTAATCTGATGTTCCGGAATAGATTCCTCGCCATCCCATAATAATTCAAATTCTACTCGGTAATATCCACGAGTCGTTTTTTGAATTTTTGGAAAAAATACCGCATTATTATTGCGGCGTGCTATGGCTTCTGTACCGATAATGAAAGCAGTATTCCGGTTAATATGCCATAGACTGGCTTGGATATTGGAAATGGAAGCGATATCAACCATTCCCAATTGCCGAGATGTGCCGCATATATGGTAATACTTTTGTCGTGTTTTAAAAAGGCGGTAAGCAATTCTGGATTTGCATAGTAAAAACGAAGTTTAAATTCTTCTTTTGAAAGCGTGGCCAACTTTAGTGTTTCGAGGATTAAATCGCAAAAGTGCTTATAAAATTCTTTTGCTGTAAAATGAATTTCTTTATTCGTTTTATTCGGAAAAGCGCGTTTCAAATTTTCAAAAACGACCTTTCTGCGATAACGCAACAAGTAAAATATGATAAAGTAAAATGTATTCGAGATTAAATAAAGGACCCAAAAGGGCAACCAAGAAAATATATAGAATGGAATAAATTTTAAGATTTGCAGATTTTTCATCGGCTTGTGAACATATTTTTAAAACTCAAAAGTACAACCAAAGGAAAGGATCATTCCATAATTTGATCACTCCTTTATTCAGGATACCATAAATCATTGGCGAACACTCAATTTTTCCATGCACCAGATGTCATTGCTATAAATGAATTGAGTTTCTAACAAATTGTTAGGATCTTGACCGCCATATTTTCCACCCGTCATAAATACTTTGTTCTTGAACACACAAACAGCTGCCCCACCCCGAGGCGACCATTCTGTTTTCTGTTGAATCCAATTTATTCCATCCTTAGAGTGCAAGACTTCACTATGAAATTTACCGGATCTACTACAGCCGATGAGCCAAATCTGTTGATCAAAAATAAGAGGAGAATAACCATAAATATTCGTTGCAATAGTGTCGCAAATCTTTGTCCAATGCAATCCATCTGAAGATGACCATACATCCTCCGCCAACTTAAGTATTTTGTCCTTGAAATGTAAAAAATAGGATCCTTCATGCCGACCAAGATTTGTACTGTCTGCAACTTTATTCCAGACAATACCATCTGAACTATTCCATACATCCTCATATTTTTTATGTTCATCTGAACCACCTAGAATCCAGATTTTATTTTGAAACACAAATGGATGATAAAAAACCTTTTTGGAAGATTGCTATTAATGGCTAAAATTTCCCAACTCTTAAAATCCCGACTCCTTGCAATTTGTGGACGCATTTGATATTGTTCTATATTCCCTTTAAAATTACCTAATGCATAAATGGCATTGTTGAAATAGACGTAATCCAAAAAGGCCTGATTTCCTATGATATCTGTTAATCCGGTATTTGTCCAGTTTTTACCATCTGTAGATGCAAATGCACCATCAGGATGTATAACATATAAAGTATCCCTATGTGCGAACATTTGAAAATTATAGGATTTCCGAAACTTTGCTTCCTTTAAAACCAATTGCCAGCTGTAAAGCGAATCATTGATTTTCACATCTGCATCCTTGTCCAAAGCTTTGTTTGTACCGTTGCATGCAAAAAACAATAAGCAATAGCTCGTCAGGCTAATTAATAAATTCTGGAATGAACACAAATTTTTGAAAAAATTTAATTTATTGAGAGTGAACTTAAAGCTTTTTATAGAAATATTTATTTAAATGAGCAGCCTGTTTTTAATTTATTAATTGGAATGATTGCATCATTAAAATAGTAAGCTCCATTCGCAACTATAAAAGGACTAAAAGTAAATTAGTATCATCTTTTTAGGATTGGCAGTTAATTATCCCAATCAATATTTTCTCTACCATTCCTTTTTAATAAATCATTATAATAATTTTTAGTGGCTTCCGCACGCGCTTCAATTGAATTCCAGACTTTTTCTTTAGGAGAATAAACTTTTTCCTGCCACCATTCTGGATGCGTGAGTACCTGAATTCTCTTATGTTTATGGCTTTCCAGCACTTCTTCCAATCTTTTGTGCCGCCAATACCCATTTGAATCGGAACAATAATCAACTTGCGTTTTAAAATATTCGGAGTATGTATTTATCAATCCTGAAAAATGCGAATTTTCACATTGTAAATCAAAAGACGAGGGATTGTGAAATGAAAAGGTATCAATTTCTTGCCCAAAAATATTTTGCAGAAATAATGATTCTTTTTGCAAACATTTTTCCAATTGCATTACCGAATTTATTTGGTAATATGAACTATCAAAATGTAATTGTATGTGGTGACCTAAATCAAGTATCTTAAAAACAAGTTCGGTATTGCTTTTTTCCAGTAAGTTATAAAATTCTGAATGTAATAATAGAAAATAATGAGCTTTTATTCCATGCTTATGTTCGAGTTGGGCCAACTGATAAGCAGATGTGATGGACATATCCAAATCGTGCCGCCAAACTGCAAAATGATCAGATCCTATGGCTTCTTTATAATCCACAATGGGATAATGAGACTTTACCAGTTTGAGAAGTTTTTCATACGCACTGAGCGTGAAATCCGTAAAATTATATTTTATAGAATTGTTTTGCATAATTGCCGTATACGAAAGCCTAAAGATAAAGGATGAAATTTAATAGTTTTCAAATTTGAAGGATACTTTAAGCAAATTGAATAGCATCTAATTTGTCAAACCATTGGTCGAGTAAATCAAAATCACAGATTCCGGTTTGTCTTTCAAAACCGGGATGAATGACAAATCCAATATATTTATTGTTTCTTGTCGGTGCATCTGATAAATCCATTTCCAAAAAAGCGTTTTGCACTTCCATTGAATGGCCTTGTTTATCCAGTATATGAAAATATTTGTTTTCTAAAAACGGAGTCTCACCTGAATTTAAAGGATTCAATTCTGCTTGGCCTAGATAAAAGACTAGCTGTTCAGTATGATAATATCCATCAAGTGCTTCCAAGCCGGAAACATTAAAAGCAGTATTCAGAATACCAATGAGTTTGGGTCCTGCCAGCCATTCTCTTAATTGAAATATTAAAGTTTGCGATTTCTGAAGATTCTCAGCGTCTATCGGAATTCCAATGTAATCTGCTTCCCTTGCTGCTAAATATCGGGCGATGCTTAAATCTTCCACCGGAAAAGCGAAGACCTGATAAGTTTTGGTTTTAATCATCAGTGCTTTGGATTTTCATGAATTTTAAATTGGAATGTTTTGCGATGATATTTGCATAAACCGAATTGTTCTATAGCGATTCGGTGAGCAATCGTGGGATAACCTTTATTTTGATTCCAAAGATACTCAGGGAACTCTGTATGGATTTCTTCCATGTACAGATCACGGGATGTTTTGGCCAAAATGGAAGCGGCGGCAATACTCTGATATTTTCCATCGCCTTTTACAAAACAATATTGTTCGTAAGGCAAATCGGGGAGTTTTATATGGCCGTCAACAAGTACGCAACTTGGCTCTTTATCTAATTTATGCACCGCTTCAGCCATTGCTTTTAAAGAGGCTCTCAGAATATTGGTTGCATCAATGACATCGGCGCTGACTTGAATGACAGACCAACAGACAGCCTTTTCTTTGATTTCCGATGCAAGCGCTAAACGTGTAGGCGCATTTAATTTTTTGCTGTCGTTTATACCTTTAATAGGCTTTTCTGGGTCCAACATGACGGCAGCAGCAAAAACCGGACCTGCCATACAACCTCTACCTGCTTCGTCGCAGCCCACTTCATATAAAATATTTTTATAATATGTTTCGAGTTTCACCACCAAATTTGCTTATTTTTTTATAGTTTTGCACGTCGCAAAGTAAGAAAATATGCGTTTTTGTTTAGTTCCTGTTCTGGTTCTGATTTTTAATTTATGGTCCGACCTCTCTGCTCAATCCAAATGGCAGGCAGCTTCGGTATTACTTGAAGGTAAACCACTTTCCGATTTACTTTCTACCGGAATTGCATTTGATCATGGTCATTATCATCCGGGGGAATCCTTTTCCGGTGATTTCACAGAGGAAGAATTGGCCAAGATTCAAAAAGCCGGATTTAAAATTGAAAAATCCCATTATCATACCCTTAACACTCGTTCTGCTCCCAATCAATGTGGCGATGAAGACATAACAGAACCCGAATATGTTTTACCCACCAACTATCCTTATGGATCTATGAATGGATTTCCAACCTTGAGTGAGATTTACGAATCGCTTGAATTGATGGAGGCTCTTTATCCAAATCTTATCACCGTTAAACAAATCATTGGAGATTTCAGAACTTTCGAAGGAAACCGAATTTATTCCGTAAAAATTTCAGATAATCCTTACTTGGATGAAGACGAACCAGAAGTATTATATACAGCCCTCCATCATGCCAGAGAGCCGGCCGGAATGACCCAGATGCTCTATTTTATGTGGTATATTCTTGAAAACTATAATCGGATGCCCAGATTCGCAATCTGGTGAACCAACGCGAATTATTTTTTATACCCTGTATAAATCCAGACGGATATTTATATAATGAAAATATTGCCCCAGGCGGAGGTGGGTTTTGGCGTAAGAATAGAAATCCAAATTTAGATGATGTAGGTACAGACCTGAATAGAAATTATGGCTATGGCTGGGCTTATAATAATTCCGGTTCTAGTCCGGCAGGAACTTCCGATGTTTTTAGGGGGGAACTTGCTTTTTCAGAAATAGAAACCCAAGCCATTAAGCATTTCTGTGAAAATCATCATATTTCAATAGCACTTAACTATCATAGTCATGGTGACTTACTTATCATTCCATGGGGTTATTTGAATCAGGCTACGGAAGATTCTTTACTTTATTATAGGATGGCCTATGATATGACGCGGTATAATAAATTTCAGGTAGGTACTTCCAACGAAACATTGAATTATTCTGTGAATGGCGTTTCAGATGATTGGATGTATGGAGAACGCAACACAAAAAATAAAATATTTGCATTCACTCCTGAAGTAGGTTATGCTTTTTGGCCAAACCGGAAAGACATTTATGAAATAAACCATTCTGTTCAGTACATGAATTTTATGGCAGCTTGGAATGCCGGTAGCGCAGCACATATTTCTGAAACAAGTTCTGTTTCCGTTTCTAAGGATACTGCGTATCTCGATTTGGAAATCTTTCGCACAGGTGTTCAACAAAGTAATATTCTTGTTCATTTAAGTTCCACTCAGCCTGGTCTTCGATTCCTTGAAAATGATTTGACATTTTTAATAGGCCCCGGCGAAACCACTAACCGTAAAGTAGCCTATGTTTTAGAATCCTTGCCTAAGCGCGGAGATTCTCTGAATTTTTCGATTAAATTGACCACAGATTTTTTTACAGAAACCATCAACAAACGAAAAATATATATTGGATCCGCTAATTGGTTTGAAAATTTTGAGAATCAAAATAACTGGTTTCATAAGGGTGATAAGGCCTGGAATCTTACAACAGAGGCTTTTGTAACTGCACCTCATTCATTGACCGATAGTCCAAATGGACCCATGGATCCAAATATTTTGAAAATACAACAATATACGAATGCGATTGATCTGACAAATGCACAATATGCATATCTGCGTTTTAATGGAAAATGGCAAATGGATTATGAAACAGATTTTGCTCAAATTAAAATTTCCGAAAATGGCCAGGATTTTAAAGCACTTTGTGGCTATTACACGGTCAACGGAACTTTGTCGCAAGCTTTTGATGAACCCGTTTATTGTGGTGTTCAAAACAATTGGGTTTCTGAATGGATTGACCTGAATGAATATGTGGGCAAACAAATCTATTTGCAATGTTATATGTCGGCAGGGCAAAATTTAACATCTAACGATGGCATTTATTTAGATGATTTTGAAATTTTCACAAACATCGCAACACAAGGGACAGACCTTGAAGGAAAATGGACGCTCAACATTTTTCCGCAACCCAATCAGGGACACTTTAATTTGCGCTTAAATGATGAAGCAGAACTTGAACATGCAATTTTTATTTTAACAAATACTTCCGGCCAGACTACACAACTTTTTCCTAACATAGAAAAAGGAAAAGCTGTATTTAATGTTGCAGATTTTAAAGCCGGAATTTATGTCTTGTCAGTCATTCCTAAAAACGGAATCCTGAAACAACATAAGCTCGTAATACACTGATCATGGATTTAAGTTTTTTAAGTAAGCTCCAGCTACAATCAAGAAATGAAGGTAGTTGGTGTGGCTCGTTTTCTTTTCCTGCAGAAAATTATTTGACCTCAATCTCTCCGGTCAATGGACAAATTATTGGAATGGTAGGGATTACAAACAAAACACAATATGATGCCATCGTAGATAAAGCAAGCAAGTCCCAGTTAGTTTGGCAGACCATTCCAGCACCTCGGCGCGGTGAAATCATTCGCCAATTTGGAGATGCATTGCAGTTGTATAAAACTGAACTTGGACAACTGGTCTCTTATGAAATGGGAAAAAGTTTACAGGAGGGATTAGGCGAGGTTCAGGAAATGATAGATATCTGCTATTTTGCTACTGGACTTTCCCGGCAACTTTATGGTTTAAGTATGCACTCTGAAAGACCTTTGCACAGAATGTATGAGCAATGGCATCCCTTAGGTATAGTAGGAGTCATTTCTGCATTCAACTTTCCGGTGGCGGTATGGTCCTGGAATTCTGCACTGGCTTGGGTCTGTGGGAATGTAGTCATTTGGAAACCTTCTGAAAAAACGCCTTTATGCAGTATTGCCTGCCAACATATCATTCAGGATGTTTTCAACAAAAATGGTATTCCGGATGGAGTTTCCTGTATTGTCAATGGAGATTATCAGGTAGGTGAATGGATGAGTCATGACCAAAAAATTTCATTAGTTTCAGCTACCGGATCCGTCCGTATGGGAAAAGCGGTGGGGGCAGCTGTAGGAGCAAGATTAGGTAAAAGTATTTTAGAATTGGGAGGCAATAATGCAATTATTGTTTGTCCAAGTGCTGATCTTAATTTGGTATTAACAGCAGTTGTATTCGGGGCAGTTGGTACGGCCGGACAGCGATGCACAACCACCCGCAGATTAATTGTACATGAAAGTATATATGATCTTGTAAAGGAGAAATTAATCCATGCTTACAAACAGTTAAAAATTGGAAATCCTTTGAATCCGGAAAATCATGTCGGTCCACTTATTGATGAACTTGCCGTCAAAAATTATGTAAGCACACTCGATGAAATCGAAAAACAAGGTGGAAAATTTGCGGTGCCCGGAGAGGTGCTGCAAGGTCAGGAATTCAACAGCGGATGTTATGTTAAACCTTGTATTGCAGAAATCAATCATCAGTCTAGTATTGTTCACCACGAAACTTTCGCGCCTATATTATATCTGATCCAATACCAGACACTGGAAGAGGCCATAGCCATCCAAAACGAAGTTCCTCAGGGTTTATCGTCTTCCATGATGACACAAAATCTAAAAGAATCAGAATTATTTTTATCTCATTTTGGATCTGATTGTGGGATCGCGAATGTGAATATTGGAACCAGCGGTGCAGAAATTGGAGGTGCTTTTGGAGGTGAAAAAGAAACCGGAGGCGGAAGAGAAAGTGGCTCCGATGCATGGAAAGCATATATGCGCAGACAGACAAATACGATCAATTACTCTTCAGAATTACCCCTTGCTCAGGGAATCCGGTTTACACTATAATACTAACGAATGTTAGTAATAATATCATCCGACAATCATTCGCCAGCCACATTACCTTTGAATTGGAAGCGTTTTCGGTCACAGATCGCGCTTTCTTAAAATTTAATAGTTTGAACAAGCTAACTTTGCTTTTGTTTTCGTTATAAATTCCTTTGGAGATCATCTTATGAAGTATATAATGTTACCGCTGCTATTCTTATTGTCCGGCTTAAAGGCCCAGGATCCTCGTTTAGCGCAGGAATACTTTAACAATGGTGAATTTGAAAAAGCTTCGAGTCTTTATCAGGAGTTGATGTTAAAAAACCCAGCAAATCCGGGATTTTTTGAAAAATATTTTGAATGTATTCTCGCACTGAAGCAATATAATGCTGGAGAAGAAATTCTTAAAAAGGAAATGCGCAAAAAGCCAAAGGAAGCCATTTACCATATATACTACGGCAATTTATTGACATTAATGGATCAAGCGAAAAAGGCAGAACAACAGTTTGAGCAAGCAGTTGAAAAAACGCCTGCAGATGTTATGGGCGTTTATAAGCTCGGCAACGCTTTTATTCAATTAACGAGATATGATTTGGCAATCAAAGTCTATGAACAGGGTGAAAAAATTATAAAACCTCCTACGCGGTTTACCTATAATCTGGCAGAGCTCTATCGTAAAAAAGGTGATTTTTCAAGAATGGTCCTATATTATTTGAATGGTCTCGAGGAAAAATCAGTCCAGCTGGCAAATGTGCAAAGCCTGATTGTTGCCTATTTTTCTGAAGACCAATACCGCGAGTTGCAAGCACAATTGTATGAGCGCATCGAATCAAAACCAGATATTCTTGAATATCCGGAGTTGCTCATGTGGTCTTTTGTTCAATTAAAAGATTATTCAGGCGCTTTAAGACAAGCAAAAGCGCTGGATCGACAGCTGAATGAAAACGGAAGTCGCGTTTACCAGTTGGCGATGACCAGCTATTTTGATAATGATTATCACACTGCAATTGAGGGATTTTCTTTTGTAAGAGACAAAGGGCCGTCGGGATCCTTTTACCATGAATCTTGCCGTCAATTACTTGTTTCCAGGAGAAATTTAATAGTTGAGAAGAAGGACTATGTTCCATCAGATTTAGTGAAACTTGAAATTGATTATCAAAAATATCTTGCTGATTTTGGAAGGAATTATCTTTCAGCTCCGCTTATCATAGAATTTGCAGAATTGGAAGCCAGGTATTTAGGAAAAATACCGGAGGCTATTCAATTGCTCGAGGAGTTGATTAAGGTTCCATATATCGATAACCATATTCGCTCGCGGGCTAAATTGGACCTCGCTGATTATTACTTGATAAGAGGTGAACGCTGGGAAGCAACTTTATTATATTCACAGGTGGATAAGGATTTTAAAGAAGATGAGTTGGGTGAATTGGCGCGTTATAAAAATGCCAGATTATCTTACTTCGCCGGAGATTTTCAATGGGCACAGGAACAATTTGATATTCTTAAAACAGCAACCAGCAGATTGATTTCAAATGATGCCATCGATTTGTCTGTATTTATTTTGGACAATCTGAATCAGGATACTACCGGAGTTTCTTTGTTACAATACGCAGCTGCAGAATTAAAATTATTTCAAAATCAATATGATTCTGCACTATTGATACTTGCAGAAATCCCATTTACGGATCCAGAAATTCTTTTTTTGGAAGATGATGTCTGGTATTTGCAGGCAAAAATTTTTCAACAACAATTGCGAACAGATGAGGCTTTAGAAAAATACAGGCTGATTCTTGAAAAACATCCGGACGAAATCAGAGCTGATAATGCTTTATGGGAGATGGCCAAAATATATGACTATCAACTCAAAAACAGCGATAAAGCAAAAGAACTTTACGAAAAATTATTCATCGATTTTAGCAACAGCGTTTTAGCTGTTGAAGCACGCAAGCGTTACAGACAATTGCGGGGCGATAAATTGCAATAAATATTATCTCTTAAAAACGGTAGACAAAAGTTTTCCCAAAAGTCCCCCACCTGTATTTTGTGGTTGATGAGAAGATCCACCACTCAAGACGCCGCCAATTACATTTCCTAATAAATCACCAAAGGCACCACCCTGAGCCGATTTAGCAGTACCCATGAGAATGCTTGCCAAATCTATACCTTGTGCTCCGCCTGCATTCTGGCTAACTTGTTCGGGCTCATTGTTATTGGATCGCAATAATTTTCCAAGTACAGACATTACAATAGGTGCAAGTATTGGCATGAGTTTCATAATTTGCGACATATCCAAACCTGACTTCTGGCTTATATTTTCGGCTACTGCTTCTTGTTTGTTCCCAAGGATATGACCTAAGATTCCCATACCATTACTTTGGTTGCCGGTAGCAGTACCGGAAATCATACCTCCAACAAAACCCATAATGTCATCTAGCGAACTTCCGTCGTGATCTCTATCCAAGGCGCTCAATAGAGAATTTAATCCGTCCCCGGAAGCTGTATTATTTGCCAATCCCCCCACCAAGGCCGTAAAAATGCCATTTGTGGCAGTATTTGTCTGCTCCTCGGATGCTCCAATTTGCTGGCTAATTTGTCCGATAAGTTGATTGTTTACCTGACTTTGTAACAATTGCATGATGTCCATATCTGTTTTTTTTTAATTTTAGACAAAGAAAAAGGAATTCTCTTTGAATTCCAAATGCGATGACCAATATTAACTTACTCCATTTATGAAAAAGACTCGTCCATATTTGTTGAGTTTGATAATTCGCAATTTAAAAGTGGATGTGTTTATAAGAAAGGTGATTTGTATTTATCAACTAACATACGTTAGTTATGCTGATAATTTTCAACGCTAAGGATACTCTACAATCGCTAAAGTTGAATCCTCGGGCAATTATCTATTTAGAATTATTTTTATAGTAGAAGGAGCTGGTATTATACGACTTGTTTTTAGAGCAGGTAAAAACCAATAAATGGAATGAAAATTATCAGGATATTTTACTCCATTATCCTTGATCTATAATCTCAAAACTAGCCTTCTTTCGCAGGTTCTTTTTCAATCAGCGGTTTTTCATCGCTGACGTGTTGGCCACTTAAAGGCAGTGGTTCTGCTGATTTATCTTTGTGATATGGAGACGGTCCAATCAATCTTTCGACATCTGATTTGTGTAAGACTTCTTTGCGAAGCAATTCATGCGCAAGAATTTCTAATTCTTTCCTCTTCTCCTTCAATAAATTTTGAGCTCTTATGTATTGCGAATCAATCAGATTTCTAACTTCCTGGTCCATAATGCGGGCTGTATCATCGCTGTAAGGTCTTTGGAATGCTTCCTGCGAAAGTCCGTAATAGGATACATTTCCGATTTTTTCATTCATACCAAACACGTTGACCATGCTGTATGCCATTTTGGTTACATGGTCTAAATCACTTTGCGCTCCGGTAGATATTTTGTCGAACATGATTTTTTCAGAAGCACGTCCGCCCAATGTCATACACATGCGATCCAACAACGCTTCTGTTCTGGTAATGTATTCTTCCTTCGGCAAATATTGTGCATATCCCAATGTACCTATTCCTCTTGGAACGATGGTTACTTTGACCAATGGGGATGCGTATTTTAAAAACCATCCAATGATGGCATGACCGGCTTCGTGGTAGGCAATGATTTCTTTTTCTTCGGGAGAAATCAATTTGTTTTTCTTTTCAAGTCCACCAATAACCCTATCCAATGCGTAGTTAAAATCATCGAGGTCAATGGCTTTTTTATCTCTTCTGGCGGCAACAAGCGCTGATTCATTACAAATATTTGCTATTTCGGCACCTGCAAAACCAGGTGTCATCTCAGCCAAAACGCCTGGTGTCACATCATCTGCTAATTTGAGTGGTTTTAAGTGAACCTTGAATATTTCTTCGCGACCTTTTAAATCAGGTGGGTCAATGCCAATTTGGCGATCAAATCTACCGGGCCTTAATAATGCATTGTCCAAAACATCCGGTCTGTTGGTAGCAGCCATGAGAATCACTCCCGATTCTGTACCAAATCCATCCATTTCTACCAACAATTGATTGAGTGTATTTTCGCGTTCGTCATTTCCGCCTTGTAAAGTATTTCTTCCTCTTGCGCGTCCAACAGCATCGATTTCATCAATGAAGACAATACATGGTGCTTTTTCGCGGGCTTGCCGGAATAAATCCCGGACTCTTGATGCGCCCACACCAACAAACATTTCCACAAAGTCAGATCCTGAAATCGTAAAAAAGGGCACAGCAGCTTCTCCTGCTACGGCCTTTGCCAAAAGTGTTTTTCCTGTTCCCGGCGGGCCAACTAACAACACACCTTTAGGGATCTTCCCGCCGAGAGAAGTATATTTTTTAGGATTTTTAAGGAAGTCGACAATTTCCATTACTTCTTCCTTGGCTTCGTCAAGTCCGGCTACGTCTTTGAAGGTCACATTTGTGGTTTCATCTTTTTCAAACAGGGTTGCTTTTGATTTTCCAATATTGAAAATTTGAGCTCCGGGTCCTGAACCACCACCGCCGACTCTGCGCATTAAAAACATCCAAATGGCAAGGATAATCAGAAAGGGAACGACAAATGATAAAATGGGTCCCAGCCAGTTTTGCTTTTCTTCATAACTGATACTGATTTTATTGGGAAGCTTTTCATTGACTCTGTCAATCTTGTCCTGAAATTTCTCAGCAGGGCCAATATTAAAATAGTATTGAGGTCTGCTACCTTGAGTTGCACTGAGTTTGTCCTTATAAGTGTCCAGGTTGATCGCTTCAGGTTTTAAATATACATATGCCTGTTTGAGATTGATGACTTCAATTTTTTCAATATCTCCTTTACTTGCCATATCATCGAAACGCACAGAATTGATGTTTCCTTTTCCGGGGGAAGCCATGTAAAAAAGGTTGACTCCAATGATGACTAAAAGGATGATCCCGTAAATCCAATATGCGTTAAAACCTTCGCCTGGTTTTTTGGGATTGTTATTAGATGATGCTGGTTTTTGCTCCATGATGATTGAATACTAATTGCAATAGTTAAACGATGTGAAATCAATTTAGTTGCGGTTGCTAAAGATTCTGATACTCTGTGATGCGGGCATCACTCCATAAATCTTCAAGTTCGTAGTATCGACGTGTATCCTTATCGAAAATATGTACGACTACGTCAAAAAAATCAACTAAAACCCATTTTGCTCCTATTTGCCCTTCAGAATGAGCTAGATATCCAGCCTCTGCTTTGACCCTCCTTTCAACATTTCCTGCTATCGCTTTTATTTGGGTACTGCTTTCGCCTTCGCAAATGATAAAATAAGATGTCGGTGCATCGGGAAGCTTTCGCAGGTCCAAAAGTAAGATGTTCTTACCTTTGATGTCTTGAATGCTGTCAATGATGAGATCCAGAAAAGCTTGCTCTTTTTTAGGACTGGATTTGGATTTAGTTAATGCTTGTGACAATATGAAGTGTTGAATTTTAAAGAAGTAAATATATAAATAATTCTAAATATATATATTAAGAAATTTCAAATGCGTTTTAATTTTCCACACCTGTCATTTGTGTCCACTGATTCTACAAATATACAGGCTCTCCATTACCTGTCAAAAACCAGTCCACAATCAGGATTTATGCTTATTGCGGACTATCAGACAGGAGGGAAAGGACAATTTGGCAGAAACTGGGAATCGGAGGCAGGTTTAAACTTACTTTGCAGTTTTATTTTTGGTCCCCTAAATTGGAATTTGGATCGATTATTTAACTTACATTTAATCTCTGCACTTTCGTCTGTTCAGTTGCTTAGCGAATATCAATTGCCTCATCTTTCCGTGAAATGGCCCAACGATATTTATTCAGGTCCACATAAAGTAGCAGGGATTTTAATTCAAAATATCATTAAGGAAAATAAATTGCATTGGACCGTTATAGGAGTTGGAATCAATGTAAACCAGACCTCATTTCCAGCAGGTTTAAATGCAACATCTCTTGCATTAGAGAAGGGTATTCAATTTTCTGTCGATGCACTTGCAATTCGCTTCAGAGAAATTTTAGTAAACTTTTTTAAAGAAGATATTCAGGAGCATTCATTGCTTAAAAAGTACAATGAACTACTCTATTCAAAAAATCAATGGAAAACCATGCACAAAAACGAGGGATTTCCAATTCAAGCGAAGATTTTGAAAATATCCGAGGAAGGACATTTAATTGTTGAAAAACAAAACGGAGAATTGATAAGCATTCAACATGGAGAGTTAAATATCGATTGGTGATTTGCACGATTCAGGATATATTTAAAACACCAGTCTTTTAAAATGTAAATTTTTCTGCGAGATCTTTTTTGCCCAAAAATTAAAATCCACAAAGTATCTGTATGGTCTGCGGGAAATTATTTCCCACCCTATAAAACAACAAGGCTTTTTCGTTGAAACCATTTATAAACTTCAACCCAAATCACACTCAACAATCCAAGACAAAGACACAATAACAATTCTTTATAATTTAAAACATCAAATTGAAAAATTTCTCGAATCGATGGTACAGATAAACTTAACATCAATGCAATAAGTGAAATCCCAATAATGATAGGAACCAGTTTGTTCTTGTACCGTAAGGTTTTTAGAACTGATTCAATGAAAGATCTATTAACGAGTGTTAGGAAGATATTGGCGAAGACCAGACAGGTATATAACATACTGCGAACTTTATCTTCCGGCTGGTTTATATACATATAATACCTCGCTAGAAGCAGACATACCAAAGTGATGGCAAGCCCCTGTAAGATGCTAAGATTTAATTCGCCCCATGTAAATAAGTCTAATGCCGCTTTGCGTGGGGGTTTCGACATGGAATGAGGCTCAATGGGCTCATTTTCGAAAAGAATAGAACAAGTGGGGCCCATGATCAATTCTAAAAAGATGACATGTATGGGCGAAAAGAAATCGTTAATATCCCAAAAAAACAAAACGGGAAGAGTCACAATCAATATAATGGGAATGTGTATGGATATGATATATTGGATGGCCTTTTTTAAATTTTCATAAATACGGCGTCCTAAAGCAATAGCATCCACCAGTCTCGAAAGATCATCCTGAGCTAAAATCAGAGAAGCCGTTTTGCGCGCTAATTCACTGCCCCTTTGGCCCATCGCAATGCCTATGTGTGAAGCTTTTAATGCAGGTCCATCATTTACGCCATCTCCAGTCATTGATACGATTTCACCTGAATTTTTCAGGGCCTGTATCACTTTACATTTGGCTTCCGGAAACATCCTGGCAAAAATTGTTTTAGATTTTATTACAGAGACTAACGATTGTTCGTTCATGGCCATCACTTCACTTCCGGTAATGGTCTTGTCAGTATTTTTGATTCCAATTTGTCGTGCAATTGCAGAAGTTGTGTTCGCGTAATCACCAGATAAAATTTTTACTTCTATGCCTGCTTTGTAAAAAGAATGAATGGTTTCGGCGATATTCTGTTTAGGAGGATCGTAAAACGTCACCAGTCCTAGCATTTCCATTTCAAAAGCATAGGGATCATCAGGAAGATCAGTTACATAGGTTTTTCCTTTTGCAACGGCAAGGACTCTGTGACCCATATTTGCAAAATGATCATATTTGTTCATGATTCTGGAGAGGTCTTCTTCCTGGAGTTTACATAATTTAAGAACGCTTTCAAGTCCTCCTTTACAAGCAATAATTTGCTGGCCTTCCTGGTTTTCAAAAACATGTACCATAACAGGCGGAAGCCCTGTGAGTGGATATTCTTTGACCATCCGGAAATGTTTCCGTAAATCTTTAGTGTTCAGTTTCTCATAGAGCTGGTGTATCGATTGTTCCATAGGATCAAAAGGCGATTCTTCCGAAGCCCACATCGAATATTCAAGTACCGTCAAATGGCTGGTTTGAAGATTTTCGGTGTCTGATATTTGATCTTGGCGCAAATCGTACAAGCCCTTTAATTGCATCTTATTTTCAGTAATAGTACCCGTTTTATCCAGACAAATCACGGTGACGCCCCCCAGCGTTTCAACAGTCATTGGGTTTTTAACCAAAACCTGCTTTTTATAAAGATGCAAGGTGCCCAAAGCCATAAAAGTGCTGAAGGCCACTGGAATTTCTTCAGGAAGTAATGACATGCTTAAAGTCAGACCTTTTAACAAACCAAAAATGAAATTTTGCGTGATATAATATTGTATCGCCCAAATAATGAGAAATGCGAATAAACCGAATTGCACCATTTTACTTACGAAACTGCGGATTTGAATTTGTATAGGTGTTTTTTCTGATTTTATTTGATGAAGACTTGTTTGGATTTCACCTAATTTGGTGGATATGCCTACATGTCTGACTTTGGCAACGGCATAACCCGACATTACTTGTGTTCCCTGAAAAATTTCAAAATCTTTGGAATCCGATCCTTTATAAAGTGCTACTGATTCTCCTGTTAAAATACTTTCATTGATGCTTAAATCATGACTTTCCAAAAGAATGGCATCGGCAGGTACAATTTCCCCATCTTCGATCATAAAAATATCATCGACGACCAATTCCTGAATTTCAAGAAGCATCAAATTAGAATTGCGAATTACTTTTGTTTTAGGTTCAAGTATCGATTGAAGTGCTTTTTCCGCTTTCGAACTTCGGTTTTCCTGAAACAAAGAAATCCCTGATACAAATACGAGAGCTGCAAGCATGATATAGGCTTCGTTTTGTTCTCCTAAAAGGAAATAAATTCCGGCAGTTGCAACAAGTATTAAAAAAAGGGGTTCTGAAAGAATATTGACAATAATTTCGAGCCACTTTGGGGGATTCTTCGATTTAATAAGGTTGCTTCCAAATTTTTTGCGTTGTTGTTCAACCTGGTCACTTGATAAGCCCGTATATTTTCCAGTAATCACAATTCTTCAATTACAATTTTAACCATTTCAAAACCTTAAGTACTCAGAAGGATTCACTGGCTTGCCTTTAAACCAAAGTTCAAAATGTAAATGTGGCCCATTTGTCAAGGTACCTGTATTTCCGATAACTGCAATAGCTTCCCCTGATTTTACGCGGCTGCCTGTTTTTTTAGCAATGCTGAATTATGTTTGTAAATGCTTACAAGATTATTATTGTGTTGAAGCGCTATTGTATGGCCATTTTCAATGGACCAGTCGGCCTGGATAACCGTTCCATCTAACATTGCTTTGATCGGCGTATTTTGAGCTGCCATAATATCAACACCCAGATGACCTGTTTCGGGATTGTATTTTGCTCCCACGGGTCCGCGGATAGGGGCTACCAAATTTAATGGGGTATTCACTTCAGCGACTTCTGGTCCGAAAGTCCTGGGCATAGGGCTGGATTTCCGCTCTTTTGATTTGTCTTTGGCTGGAATTTCTCTTGCTAGTAAAGATTCAAATTCTGCCCTTAAGAGGCTGTCTTCTTTAACTTTGGGTTCAGATTCGGGCTTAACTTGTTTGATTTGAACGTTTTTGGTCACATCCGACCTTGTTTGAGGCTTCCCTTCCAAAATTCGCTGAATACTCTCTATATAAGTATCCCGGGAGTTTATAGTTTTCTCAAGCGCTTGAATTTGGCGGTCTAATTCTAAATATTCGCGCTGAGAACGGACATCTCCATAGCCCGGAATGTACTTTTTGATGGGTGTAAAAATTACCAACAGCAACAAAAACAGACTTAAAACAAATACCAGGGTGCTGGCCAGAATGTAAATATTTTTAAGGGTAAGCCTGTAGCTAGCAGTTTCCTCAAAAGTTTCTTCATTTCGAATAATGAACAGGAACCTTTTTTCGAGGTGTTGTTGAAGCCATTTTCTCGCTTTGTGAACATTTATAGCCATTCTTAAAATTACTTTAAATTATAATAAATTTGTGCGAATTCTGTTATTATAGTCATCTTTTAACGCATCCATGAAAATTTCTATCCAAACACTGTTTTTTGGCCTCCTCATTTGTGCATTCTTGACAGATGGCTGTGTAAGTCGACGCAAAAAGGGCGAAACCTCTGCTTTAGGTCGTTTTTATCACAATACAACTTCAAAATACAATGGATATTTTAATGCAAATGAAATTATGCAGGAAGTTGTGTTGACCCTGCAACAGAACCACAAAGATAATTATAATAAAATTTTACCCGTCTTTCAGTATAATGCTGTCGAATCTGCTGATCCCGTTAAATCTAAATTAGATAAAGCCATCGAGAAAGTTGGCGTTGTGATCACAAACCATCGCGTGAGTCACTGGACGGATGATTGTTATTTATTACTGGCTAAAGCACAATACCTTAAAAAAGACTACGAGACCGCAGAAAATTCTTATCGATTTTTTTTAGAGGAATACGACCCTTTTAAAAATCGCCTGAAATCTAAAAAGATCAAAGAAAAGTCCACAAAGGAAAAAAAGAAAGTAGCAGAAGATTTAAAAAAGGAAAGGCAAAAAGCAGCAGAGCAAAAAGCAAAAGATCGCAAAAAAGCTCAAAAGGAAAAGGCCAAAGCCAAAAAGAACAAAACTAAAACACCGGCAAAAACAGAAACCGATACCAAGGCAACACCTGAAAAACTAGTTGCTGACAAAAGTTTGCCGGCTCCAAAGCAAGAAGATAAATCAAATCTGACCAATGAAGGTTCCTGGTTATTTCCACACTATCCAGCCTACTGGGAAGGTGCTATCTGGGCAGGAAAAAATTTGGTTGAAAGAGGAAAACCATATGAGGCCGAGCAATTATTTAGAAAAGTGGAGAATGATCCTTATGCCAGTAATGACCTGAAAGGCGAATTATATGCCGCTTACGCAGATCTCTACATCAAAACCGAGCAGGATGCAAAAGCCATTATTGCTTTAAAATCGGCGATTGAATTTACAGAAGAGAAAAAAGACCGAGCACGTTATGCATATATTCTTGGACAGCTTTTTCAGAAAGCGGGTCGTTATGAAAACTCGAACAACTATTTTAATGCAAGTATAAAAGATAAAGCATCTTATGAACTTGTGTTTCATGCTCGTTTGAATGTATTACTCAATGATGCTGCTGCCGGAAATTCAACACAGGAGATTGCCATGAAAATGGAAAAACTTCTGGAAGACCCTAAAAACAGCGATTACAAGGGGGAGATGTATTATGCCATTGCAATGATTTCTTTAAAAGAGGGTAAAAAGGATACCGCTATTTCTTATTTCAATTTATCACTCCGTTCTCCTAATGTTACCAATGTTCAAAAAGCAGAATCCTTTTATCAACTCGGAGAATATTTTTTCGAACAACAAGATTATCTGAAGGCTAAGAATTATTATGATAGTACGATGGCAATGATGACCAAAACAGACCATAGAAGGATTGCTGTTGCTAAAGTGGTTGCCAATCTTGAAGAAATTTCCAAACACCTCGAAAGTATTAGTTTAAACGATAGTCTATTGCGCATTGCAGCACTTTCCGTCAAAGACAAACGAGCGTTAGCCATCCAAATAAAAAATGCCAAAAAAGCAAAAACACCTGAAACTACAAAGGATAACAAGTCGCGGTTTGCAGAGATGGATGCATTCGCTGCCAATCCTTTTGGTAGAGAAAATCAAATTGGCCCGGAAGCAAAAAAAGTGTCCAGTAATTTCTTTGCGTATGACCAAAGGTCTATTAATAGGGGCCGTTCAGAGTTTGAACAGGTTTGGGGGAGTCGAAATCTGGAGGACAATTGGCGAAGAAAAAATAAAAATACCTTCACCATCAATGAATTTGCTACAGAAGAAGTCGAAGAAGAGAAAGATAGTTTAGAAGCGGACCTGGCACAAATTTTAAAAGGAATTCCTGAGACTCCAGAACAAATTCTCGAAATCAACAATAAAATTGCAGAATCCAAATACCAGTTAGGCGTTTTATATCGGGAAAAATTAGATAATTATCTTAAATCGACCCAAAGTCTCAAGGGCCTTCTCGAAACATATCCGAAAACCAATCGCAAACCGGATGCGCTGTATTACCTCTATCTAAATTGTCTGGATTTGGAAGATCAGGCTTGTGCAAATTCATATAAGGATCAAATCATTTACGAATTTCCCGGCAGTCATTATGGTAAAGTGCTCAGCGATCCGGAATATGTCAAGAGTTTACTTGCAAAACGGGATGAAATTACCAATGAATACAACAAAGCTTATACCTATTATTCAAATAAACAGTACAAAGAAGCCTTCGAGTTGTTGCAATTACTCAAAAACAGGATAAGTGGCGGGCATAAGTTGCTTGCAAAGACTGCATTGCTCTCTGCATTTTGTGTGGGCAATACGGAAGGCAAAGATGTTTATATCAATGCATTAAAAGATGTAGTTGCCAATCATCCTTCAACACCAGAAGAAATAAAGGCTAAGGAAATATTGCGATTTCTGAGAGGTGACCAGGATGCATTTGTCGAAATCAGACAATCTGAGCTGGATAAATTTAACTTCAAGGAAGAAGACGACAAATTGCATTTTATGCTGGTGGTTCTATATAACCCTGAAGATAAAATCGCGAATAAAATAAAAATATCGATTTCAGATTATCATGTAAATTATCACCAGTCTGAAAAACTCAAAATGACCAGTGTAGATTTGGATACTGAAACCAATAATCCCATTTTGGTGATCCGCAAATTCGATACGAAAAAGCAAGCCATGAAATATTTTGAAGGGGTTATGAATAAACCTCAGGAATATATTTCCGAATTTGATAATTGGGAATTGCTGGCAGTGACTCAGAATAATTATAGGGAAATTCTGCGACTTAAAAGCCTTTCAGAATATAAATCGTTTTTCAAAAAGAATTACGAAGAACAAAAGTAATTTTATTTCACTCAGACGATTTTGATAATGCGATTTGTGAGGGTAAGGGACAAGACCAAGAGGACTCAAAAATGACATTAATGCATTCTCAAACTAATACAGTTTTCCCAATCAACAGGTCATCCCAATGGTCAGCATCGAAATTTTACATGGAGCAGTTTTTAACAATTGAAGCGCACAAGCTTCTAGGGTTGCACCAGTCGTCAAAATATCATCTATAAGTAATAGATGTTTGTTCTCAATTTTTTCTGCTTGTCTTACTTCAAAAACGGATTGCATATTGTCGATTCTTTCCATCCTGTTTTTATCAATCTGTGATTTCGTTTCTTTGCTTCTGAGCAATATATTTTCCTTTACAGGAATCTTGCTAATTTCTGAAAAACCTCTGGCAATCATGGCAGATTGATTATATCCCCTAATCCTTTCGCGACTTGGATGTAAGGGAACTGGTAAGATCAGATCCAGGGCTTCTATAAAGGGATTTTGATAGAGGCGATCCGCAAAATAGGACCCCAAAGAAATTCCAATATCGGGCTCATTTTTATATTTAAGCCGCTCCATGGCTAACTGTAGTCGGCTGCCTTTTTGATAGTAAAACAAGGCCGCTCCTTTGTGGAGTGGGATCCGGCCTTTAAATTTTAGGGTAAATTCATTTTCGGCAAACTGGTACATCTCGCTGGGCGGGAGCTGACTTTGACAATCCAGACAGAATATTTGTTCTGCTGAAAAACAACGGGCTTCGCAGCAAATGCAAAGATTTGGATAAAATAACTCCAGGCATCCATTCCAGGAGTTCCTTACAAATTCAGAGATTAGATAGGTGTTCATACAAAAAAAAATCCCGGCCTTGCAGCCGGGACCTTCAAACAAAACGAAAAACCAACTTTATAGAAAGCTACAAAAGGCTACTATATAAGCTTATAACATTTTACGAATTTTAACGGGTATCTCTTTTACTTGGCCGTTGCGAATGACCTTTGTATAGAGTGTCTCGCCAACCTTGGACAAAGCTACAACTTTTTGCAATTCTTCAACTGATTTAATCGATTTATTATTTACTTCTATGATCAAATCATTCGGAAGTAATCCTGCATATTTAGCAGAACCTTTGTCCTCAAGTTCTGTAATGACAACGCCATATTCTGTATTAAGGTTCAGTTCTTTTTTAAGTTCTTCATCAAGAGGCACTACACCTACACCGAAACGCCCCCTGTCAAAGCTGCCGTGCTGTATTAATTCGCGCACAATTTTGACCATCAGATTGCTTGGAATGGCAAAAGAATAACCAGTGTAATATCCTGTTTTACTTGCAATGGCTGAATTAATACCCACCAAACGCCCATTGACGTCTACAAGGGCTCCGCCACTATTTCCGGGATTCACTGCTGCATCTGTCTGGATGTATTCCTCTATGCCCACTCCTGCATTGTTGTTTTGTTTTTGCTGAAAGGGATTGTAATATTGGTCATCTTGATGATCCAGCAAATTTAAATCGCGTCCTTTTGCACTCACAATTCCAGCAGTGACCGTGGAAGTCAAATAACCAAAAGGATTCCCTACGGCAAGCACCCATTCGCCAATTTTGATTTGGTCTGAGTTAGCGATTGGCAGCACAGGTAGATTATCCGCTTCTACTTTTATGATGGCTAAATCCGTTCTGGGATCATTGCCTATTTTTTTTGCAGAAAATTTGCGTCCATCTTCTAAAATAACTTCGATGTCATCTGCAAATTCTACGACATGGTTATTGGTAACGATATAGCCGTCCTGTGAATAAATAACACCACTTCCGCTTCCTTTCTTTTGTTGATAAGGCATGCCAAATCCAAATGAACGCAAGTCGAATTCGCGAAAAAATGGATGGTTAGAAAACGGGTCGTTTTGTTCCATTTTTTGCCGGGCGAGCTTATCGCTCTCCTGCGCGTTGATCTGGACTACGGAGTTTAAAGCTTTCTCTGCTGCTAATGAGAAATCTGGTCCCGTGATATTATTGACATACGAACTCACCGAATGTGTGAGTGGCAGATTTTCGGCTGCCTGGTTATTATTTTTTTGATACCATATAAAACCACTCAAAACGAGAAGTCCGCCGAAAACGCCGGATAATAAATGGATAAAATGATTTTTCATAAGTTCAAAATTTTAAGCTTATGGAACTAGAACGCATAAACGAGAGCTAGGATTTAAGGCGATTTTGATTTAACACCGATTTAACGGATTATAAAGTTTTTGCAGTCGAGGGGCTCCTTTAAGGCAAATAAACATATAATATATTTTTATAATTTGTAAAATATTGTAATTTTGCACTTATTTTCTATTAAACTCATTTGAAATGAAAGATACCGTTAAAATATTATTGTATGTACTTCTGGTTTTATTAGTTGCTGCCATTGTTTATATGATTTATAAGAGAAGCAACGCACCAGCTGAGGATGTATTACCTGCAGCAGAGATGGCAGACAGTTTATTTATGGACCAACAACATGCTGCTGGTTCAGCTTTGACAGCTGAAGACAGCATGATTTTAGATTTGACAGGACAGTTACCTTCTCAAGTTGGCGCACCGGCAGAAAGCAATGCAAATGCAGCAGCGCCACAATCAGGCGCTACAGTGGATTACACGCAATCAAATGCTAAACCGGAATCTCAGGCAGCCGTAAATACAGATCCAAAGGCACAAAAAGTTGCCGAAAAGACAATAGCACTTGAATCCAAATCAAAAGCTGAAGAAAAACCGAAAGTGAATAAGGTAGCCAAACCAACCACAAGCAAACCGGCAGCATCAAAACCTGCTTTATCAAAATCTGAAGCGAGCAAGCCTAAAGGATCAAGTGGAGGTTTTTTTGTAGTATCCGGAAGTTTTATCAAAGCCGAAAACGCAGATGATCAAGTGAAAAAATTGAAGAAAATGGGTTATTCGGGCGCCATGCGCAAAGTTTTTGGATCCTCAGAATATTATTCAGCAATAGCCGGTAGTTACAGTACCAGAGCAGAAGCTGAAAAAATTGTGAGCAAGCTCGAAGCCAAGGGCGAGAAAGCATTTCTGAAAGCTAAATAGGCATTCTTAATTCATGTGTGGAAGGGGTTCACTTACCCGAATCGAAGCCGAACTCGAAGCGCGTTTTAATGCAACTTTTTATTCGGAGGATCTCGAGAGGTATAATCCATTACCCAGTTTTAACATCGCTCCAACACACTGGCATCCGGTAGTTCCCATGTCGGATATAGATCATTTTCATTATTTTAAATGGGGGCTCATTCCTTTTTGGTCTAAAGATGAAAAGATCGGCTCTAAAATGATCAACGCCAGGGTGGAAAGTCTGGAAGAAAAACCAAGTTTCAGGACCTTATTAAAAAGCAAAAGATGCATTGTACCCATGGATGGATTTTACGAATGGAAGAAAGCACCATCCGGTAAAAAAATGCCAATGCGCATTTGCAGAAAAGACCGGGATGTATTTTTTATGGCGGGCCTCTTTGATCAATGGAAAGATCCACACGGAAAAATAATACCCAGTTTTACGATCCTAACGATCGAATCTAATGATTTCATGAAACCATTGCATGACAGAATGCCGGTGATTTTATTGAAAGGGGAAGAACAGCTTTGGTTGGATGAAACTTTACAGCCATTACAGTTGAAAGATTTTTTAAAAAAATATCCCGATGAATGGATGGATGCTTATCCCGTTTCAGACCGCGTCAACAACGTGCGGTTTAATGACCCGACCCTGATCGAAGAAATATCCTAATATTTAATTTTTGGAAAAGAATTTAAACTAACAAATGTTAGTATTTAAACGATTGATTTTCCTGAATTTTAAGAATTTTCGTCATAGGTATTCAGAAAATTATATCATGATTTTAGGAATGTGTAGTGATATGAATTTTCAGTCCCGGCTTCATAAAATATATTAAAGATAGTTTACACTTCATTAAACATGTATGCTCTTCATATGGCTTCAAAGCTTCCCTAAAATAATAACTGGTTTTCATATTTAAGCTATTAATTTACAATCACTTATAAAAAGTTAATAAATTTTAAAAAATTTAATATACAAACTGCCTAATATGTAAAACATTTTTTTACTTTTGATGTCCAATCCTTAGTATTCAAGGATCCCAAAATACGCGAAATACCTTAGATTTTTTAAAAATCACATTTATAACCAAAATATTTTCAAAATGAAAAAACAATTTAACCCCTTCGTTTTGTGGATTTGCGCATTTCTTTTTACAGCGATGCTCAATGCACAATCGAATGCTGACCTAGCACTGAATTTTATGAGAGCAAACCCACAAGAGTTTGGGCTCAACGCAAATGACGTAAAAGACCTTAAAGTTACTAACGAAACTTTTTTTAAACCTGCCGGATTGACCAACGTCTATATCCAGCAGATGTATTTGGGGATTCCCATCCATAATGCCATATTCAGTGTGCATATCAAAGATGGACTCGTGGTTTCCTCTAGCAATCGCTTTTGCCAGGACATTTCCGCAAAGGTAGGTTCGTCAGAACCTGTACTTACTCAAGGGCAAGCTTTACTGCGTGCTGCTGAGTTATTGGGCTATCCTGCTCCGGCTTCAATGCGCATGATGGAGAACAAAGGCGGTTCCCAAAAGGAAGTCGTTTACGAGAGAAGTAATTTGTCATTGGAGAATATACCCGTGCGTTTGATTTGGGTACCAGGAGAAGATGGAAAGATTTATCTCACCTGGGAAGTTTGTATTTATGAAACCAATGCACAAAACTGGTGGTTGGCGCGAGTCGATGCTACCAACGGAAATTTGATTAATAAAAACAACCTGGTTGTTCATTGTAATTTTGATGCCCCTGATGGCAAATGTTCCGGAGCTGATCATGTCCATTTAGAAGAACATGTTGCTTTTTCACCATTAGATGGAAGTTCTTACAGAGTTTATAAAGAGCCTATCGAAAGCCCCAATCATGGCGGTAGGACATTGGAACTTCAACCGGCAGATGCTACAGCCTCACCTTTCGGTTGGCACGATACAAATGGTGTAGCTGGACCTGAATTTACCAGAACACGCGGAAATAATGTACATGCTTATACAGATTTAAATGCAGATAATAACCCTGATCCGGGTTCAGATCCCGATGGAGGAGCAGGATTGGATTTTGATTTTGCACTTGACTTGACTATGGCACCTAGCACCTACAGGGATGCAGCGGTAACAAATCTCTTTTATTGGAATAATTACATTCACGATTTTGCATACCAATATGGTTTTGATGAAGGAAATGGAAATTTCCAAGTGAATAATTATGGAAACGGGGGCTTGGGTAATGATGATGTAAGAGCAGAAGCGCAGGATGGATCAGGAACAAATAATGCCAATTTTGGAACACCTGCAGATGGATCAAGACCCAGAATGCAGATGTTTGTTTGGACTTTAACTTCTCCTTTTAGAGATTCTGATCTTGACAATGGAGTTATAGCCCACGAATATGCTCATGGAATTTCAAATCGTTTGACTGGTGGTCCTGCAAACGTTGGATGTTTAAACAATGCAGAACAAATGGGAGAAGGTTGGTCTGATTTTTATGCTTTGATGACAACATGGACCGGAAGTGCGAGTGACCGTGGTATCGGAACTTATGTTTTAGGACAGGCTACAAATGGACCTGGTATTCGTCCTGCTCGGTATTCTACCAGTTTAGGAGTTAATGCTTATACTTATGCAAATTTACCTTCAATGGCCATTCCTCATGGAGTTGGTTTTGTTTGGTGCACCATGTTATGGGAATTGGTTGATGGACTTGTAGCCAGACACGGAGCCGTTGATGGTTTTGAAAAAGCAATGCATTTGGTGAATCTTGGTATGATACTTCAACCTTGTGGACCTGGATTTGTAAATGGTAGAGATGCTATTTTAGCAGCAGACGATATTTTATATGGAAAAGATAATCAATGCGTTATATGGAAAGCATTTGCTAAAAGAGGTTTAGGATTGAGTGCTTCACAGGGAAGTGTGAACAGCACTGCTGATGGCACTGCGGCTTTTGATGTACCTTGTAATTGTGACAATACAGCACCTGTTGTTAGCTGTCGAAATGTCGAAATCATGGTAGGGGGTCCTGAAATTGAATTAAAAGGATTGCCTCCAGTACCTCAGAACTTACCTGCTCAACTAAAAGGCGTTGGCTTTCCTTGCTCAAATGTAGCTGCAGCTCCTGATGTAATGTGCAATTGTCCTACTGGATATGTAGTTGTCGGATATGAGGCAGATTATGGCAATGGTTGGGGAGCTCAAGTGCTCAGTAAGTTCAGATTGCGTTGCCGCGAAGTAAGACCGGATGGGATGTTTGGCACTAATGAAGTTTGGACTTGCTATAACGGTTCTGCTGCAGGCTCTACTACAGGGGTCATAGAAATGGCGCCCGCAGGTCATGCACTTGTAGGTTTCCAAAATAGAATGGGCTGTGCGATAGATCGCCTTGCAGGTAGATCTAAGCCTATTGCAGACATTTTGACCAATGGTTCAAATGGAGTACATTTTACGATGACAGGAGTTGGCGGCGGTGGCGGCGGCCTTCAAGCTTTACAACTCGCACCAGATGGAAATGTCATCATAGGAATGCAAACTTACCTAGACCCCGCAAGTGCCGGTATATCTGGCGGCTATGCCTGGAAGTATGCTAAACTTTCAGATGTTATGAAGTCTATCGTAACAGATCTTGATCCCGTTTGTAATGGAATTTTTGACGTTCAATTCTCTAAAAATAATTTCGATTGTGCGGACGGTGTAGGTGTTCATAATGTTTCTGCTTTCGTAAAAGATTATGCAAACAATACAACCACCTGTAATTTTACGGTTACAGTTACCGGTCCGCCTTCAATAGGTTCTTGTCCATTGAATCCAACAGTTTATAATGCGCTTGGAAGGACTTCCGTTTTCACAGCTGTGAACTTAGCGGGCACTGGAACAAACATTGCCAATGTGAAACCCGGTCAGGCTGTTAGCTTTACTTTCAACAGAAATACAACTGTAAATCCGGGCTGCGGAGGTTGTTGCGGATGTATTACCCAGCACTATGTTGGATTAAACGCAGGATCAGGTAATATTTTTTCAAGCTGTTTATTTAGTACTACTGGTGGTTCCTCAGCATCACATAGTATCAACTTTACAGCGCCGTCTACTCCTGGGGTTTATTATTTGAATCTAGTAGCTTCTTGGTGGTTCTTCTGCGATCAGTTTGGCCAACCTACGCAATCGAGATATGCCTCCAACCCATTGGCGATTTTAATCGTGGGTTGCGGACAAACGCAATGTCCTACAGATACTACCATTACAACACCTCCGGGTATTTGTAACATGGTCTATACATATGGAAGTTTATGTGTGTATGATGACAAACCGGGAGCGAGTATTGCTCAAACTACGGGCTTAGCTTCAGGTGTTAGTTATCCTTTAGGCGTAACAAACAATACATTTGTTGCAACTGATTCAGATGGTAAAAAGACCAATTGCAACTTTAAAGTAACTGTACAAGCCGGTAGCTGCGGACAAGCAGTGCAGGTATATCATACAGATACCACTACTAACTCAGCAAAAATCAAATGGAAGCCGGGAAGTACACCTTGTATTACAGGTTATCAATTGAGACTTCGGTATGAATTATCTCCGGGAGTTTGGTCAGGATGGACCGGATGGGTCAATAAATCTGGACCCGGAAATGAGCATTTGTTTACGGGTTTGACTGCAGGTACTTATTACCATTATCAAATCAGATCTAAATGCGGATCTGCAACCAACTCAACAGTAGTGAATGGATGGTTCCATACTTTGCCAACAGGCTCCTTGAAAAAACAAGAAAAAGATATTACTGATAACTTCAATAAGTTGGAACAAACCGACACCCGTATTGGACTCGAAAATGGATTTCAATCCCTAAGTTTGAAAGCCATTCCAAATCCGGCAAGTAAATTTGTAAGCCTTTACCTGGAAGGATTTGATCGCCAGGAAAAAACAGTGAGTATGATGGATCTTTTAGGTAAGAAAATTTTCATGGTACGCGTACCGGCCAACGAAAATGATCTTGAGCTTGATTTGATTCGGTTGAATCTTGCTAATGGTGCCTACATCATTCATGTGGATGATGGAGTGAATCGTAAGACAGAGCAGCTGATCATTCAGCGATAAAGCTTCGAAACAAATTAATAACTTTCGAATGCCTCGGATCTTTACAGATTCGGGGCATTCTTTTTTAACTTAAAGTGAACACGATGAAATGAATATGAATTTTCTTTATAATTATATTTAGCAACGCTACTTTATAAAGACTTAGAAATCAATGATACATTTAAAATTAATTGATAAAATTTTGGAATAATGACTTATTTTAGAGATAAATTTCTAAATTAATACCAAAATGAAAAATCTAATTTGTATCGCAAAGTATTTATTTGCAGTAATCTTTATTTTCCTGAGCGGAACAATTACATTCTGCCAGCCTTGTACAATTACATTTAGTGAAGCTTTTGTTTTTGAACAAGTAAGTCCGCATTGTGGAGCATGGAACACATTCAAAGGGCAATTGTCTCCGAGAGCTTATACTAAAATGAATATACGCGGCAGCTATGACAATGTTGGCTTAACTTGTACAAATCCTGCTATTGTTGCGGCAATGGCAAATGCTATGTTTACAAATTTAGATTACACTTCTACGGGCTGTGATGGTCACATTTGGCATTATTGTGCAAGTTCCTTTAATGGTGTTGTTTGGGTAGATCCTCCAGGATCTTGCAGTGGTAGCGACTGTCCTGATCCAGGTTATATAATCAGACCCTGTCATCCAAATGCAAATTGGGGTGGTGTGAATACGAACACATGTTATTATCCCCCTTCGCAGAATTTAATTTTGGAATTTGAATACAATTGTTGTACCCCGGTAATCAGTTGTAGAGACCTAAACATTATGACGGGTAATGTTGCCACACCAATATCTGCCCTTCCACCAGTCCCACAAATGTTGCCGGCCCAATTAAAAGGGATAGGCTTTCCATGTTCTAATGTAGCAGCTGCCCTGGACTTGTTGTGTAATTGCCCTACAGGTTATGTTGCTATTGGTTATCAAGCTGATTATGGCAATGGTTGGGGTTCAGGAGTCATCAGTAAATTCCGTTTAAAATGTAAAGAGGTTATGCCCGATGGAATGTTTGGAGCGAATGAGGTATGGACCTGTTATAATGGAACGGCTAGTGGAACTACAGTTGGTGTTTCTGAAATGGCACCTTCAGGCCAAGCACTTGTAGGATTTCAAAACAGAATGGGTTGTGCTATTGATAGAATCACCGGAAGAACGAAAGCTATTGCTGATATATTAGCTGGTGGATCCAATGCAAGCAATACAACATTAGCAGGTGTAGGCGGTGGCGGTGGTGGTTTACAGCCACTCCAGTTAGTTCCTGATGGTCATGTCATCATCGGAATGCAAACATATATTGATCCGGTTGCTCCGAACACAGGCGTTTCAGGTGGCTATGCATGGAAATATGCTCCATTATCAGATGTCATGAAAGCCGTCTTAACCATAACAAATGATTGTGGAGGAATAACATCTGCAACTTTAACAAAGAGCAGCTTTACATGTACAGATGAAGGAACTCAAAATGTTACTGTTACAGTTACTTCTTCGGGTGGATCGTCAGCGAGCTGTACTTTTAGCGTAAGCACAAACGGGCCACCTTCTATTGGCGCATGCCCAATAAGTCCATTAAGCTATAATGCTTTAGGACGTACATCAGTTTTTAGTGCGGTGAACCTTGCAGGAACAGGAACAAATACAGCAGTTGTAAATCCTGGGCAAAATGTAAATTTTAGTTTTAATCGCAATACAACGGTCAATCCGGGATGTGGAGGCTGTTGCGGATGTATAACTCAGCATTATGTGGGATTGAATGCCGGAGCCGGAAATATCTTTTCAGCTTGTTTGTTTAATACCACTGGAGGTTCATCAAGTTCTCATAACATAAATTTTGTTGCGCCGGCAACTCCGGGAGTTTATTATTTAAACTTATCCGCAAGCTGGTGGTTTTATTGCGATCAATTTGGCCAACCTGTATATCCAAGAAAGGCTGACAATCCTTTAGCCATACTTATCGTTGGATGTGGTGTTACAGAATGTCCTCAGGATATGATTGTGACCACAGCACCCAATGTGTGTAATGCAGTTGTCAATTACAATTCTTTGTGTGTATATGATAAGTCCTCCGGAGCCAGTATCGCTCAAACAACGGGTTTAGCTTCTGGTGCGACCTATCCTTTAGGAAATACGAATAATACTTTTGTAGCTACAGATGCGAATGGCAAAAAAACGACTTGTAATTTTAAAGTTACCATAGAAGCATATAATTGCGGACAACCTATTCAGGTTTATCACAAAGACACAACAACAAATTCAGCAAAAATCAAATGGAATCCTGGCACGCCTTGTAATACGGGATACCAACTTAGAATTCGCTACGAAATTTCAGCTGGTGTTTGGTCCAGTTGGTCTGCTTGGGCAAATAAATCAGGACCTGGAAATGAACATGCGTTTGCCGGTCTCAGCTCATCTACGTATTATCATTACCAAATTCGATCCAAATGTGGGATTACCAATTCAATTATTGTAAGTGGTTGGTTCCATACTTTGGGAGGAGGAGCTCTTCGGAAGTACGACGATGGTCTGGTAAATTCATATGCGAAAATCGAAACACCGGATCTTTATGCAAGATCATCAGGTGAACTATCAACTGTTAGTTTAAGCGCAATACCCAATCCGGCAAAAGATTTTGTAAGTATCCAACTGCGCGGATTTGATAAAAACGCAAAGACCATCAGTATGATGGATCTTTTGGGTAAGCAAGTATTTAAGGCACTGATTCCTGCAAGCGAAAATGATCTTGAATTGGATCTTTTGCGTTTAAATCTTGCTAACGGAGCATATATCATTCATGTGGACGATGGCGTGAATCGGAAAACAGAGCAGCTGATTATTCAGCGATAAGAAATAAGATTTCTTCTTTTTAAAAGCCCTTTGATTTCAAATTAAAGGGCTTTTTTGTTTTTGACAGGCAACTACTTCAAATCGGCTTCAACAATTTATTCTGCATTATACTTACAAAAGGGGTTTTGGGTTTTTTCAATGGATTGTAAATTTTAAAAAATCTTGTTTATTAGGACCTTAAAATCTTAATTCGAAAAACTATTTGTTGGTTTTTAATAAATTTTATCGATACTTTTGTAATCCCGCCGACAGAAGCCTAAACTTATTCATAAACTAAAACTCAAATCCAATGAAAGCTGAAAAATTAATTATGCGAATTTTAAAGACCAATGGAATCCATAAAATTATTAAATCAGGCTTACTCTTACTGGCCATTTTGATATTTAATGCAGAAGCTTCTGCTCAGACTGTTGTAAGCTTTAATTATACCGGATCACTTCAAACCTGGGTGGTTCCTGCTGGTGTTACTTTGGTAAATGTAAAAGCATATGGTGCGCAAGGAGGACATGGAGGCGGCAAAGGGGCTTTCATTTCCGGAGATATTGCAGTCACACCGGGAGAAACAATTAATATTTTAGTTGGCGGGCAAGGTGGAGAAGCTTCCAATGACGACGGTGGAGGCGGCGGCGGATCCTTTGTATGGAAAGCGGCCGGAAATGTTTTGGTAATCGTTTCCGGCGGTGGTGGCGGTCGTTCAGGGAATTCCAATGGTTCCTTAGGAGGAGACGGATCTGCCACAACAACACCTACCAATTCTATCAACGGATCCGGAAATGGTGCCGGTGGTGGTGGTGGTAATGGCGGTTCAGGAGGCAACTTCGAATGCGGAACTTGTGGTTATCCTGGAACAGGAGGCGGAGGAGCAGGCTGGTTTAGCAATGGATTACAGGGAACTGGTGGTACATATAGAGCAACGGGAGGATTTACTCCGTTAAATGGTGGAGCTGGCGGTGTAGGTTTTAATCCATGTAATGGAATTAATGTTGCCGGTGGCTTTGGCGGCGGCGGCGGAGCAGGTGGATGCAGTGGTGCATCCGGTGGCGGTGGTGGTTATAATGGCGGTGGTGGTGGCCACGAGTGGAATGGGTCCACATGGGGCTCCGGCGGTGGCGGAGGTTCCTATAATAGTGGTTCATCGCAAGTGAATACTGCTGGTGTGAGAATGGGTAACGGTATGGTTGAGATTACTATAAACTGTTCAGAGCCTAAAATTACTTGCCCTTTTAATATAGTTACAGTCACAGAACCTAATAAATGCTCTGTATTTCTTGATGATTTGGATCCTGAAGTGTGTAGCGATCAAACAACTCGCATTGCTTTGAATTTTGATGGTTCAAATGATGTTGTGCAGGGACCGAATGATGTCATTCCAGATGCAGGAGAATATACTGTAATGATATGGGCCAAACAAAAAGTAAGCCAGACGGGAAGTTTTAGAAATATCATATCTCAGGGAAGATGTTTTTATATTGGTCATGATGCGAACAATCCTCCAGGTGTGCGAATAGGAGATAGTTGGAGCAGCCCCGGTGTTCTTTGGCCTACAGATTTAAATTGGCATCACTATACAGTAGTTCGTACTGCCACAAATGCTTACTTATATATAGATGGTATTTTGAAAGCCACAAAGGGAAGTCCAATTTCAAATCCAAACTGTGGAATAGGGTGGCCTCATAATTTAAATATTGCAACCCAATGGACAGGTGCAAACGAACATTTTAACGGTGACATTGATGAATTGCAGATCTGGAATTACCCGCTTTCAGCGGATCTCATCAATTGCAATAAGGATCAGATTTTGTTAGGTAATGAACCTGGATTGGTGGCATATTATAATTTTGAAGATGGCACTGGTAGTTCAATTTTGTCATGCCAGGTTAATGCTGCACATAACGGCTCTTTGATAAATATGGATCCGGCTTCAGATTGGGTTGCATCTCCGCAACCATTCAGAAATTACAATTTAAAAAATAGCTTTAACAATACCTGTGATGCAGCCGGGAATTACCCAACAGGCAATACTGCAGTGTATTGGACAGTGACAGATTATGTAAATAATTCTGCAAGCTGTTCTTTTTCAATAAGTGTAAACGACACTCAAAAACCTACCATCAACTGTCCGGCCAATTTTACTGTATCAACTGTACCCGGCCAATGCGACATGAAAGTATGTTATCCAAGTCCGACTGTCACAGACAATTGTCCGCCCGCTACACCAGCAGGTTATACTTATAAAACAAGTTATGGCAATAGCTATTATTATACCCAAAATGGGTATTCTGATTTTGCAACAGCCCTAAATAATGCTACAGCTGCCGGAGGTCATTTAGCATCCATTACGTCCGCTGCTGAAAATGCAGTCATAGCTGCAAGTGGAGCTGGGTACAGCTGGATTGGAGGGAATGATGTTGATGCTGAAGGTAGCTGGAAGTGGAATAATTGCGAACCTTTCTCCTATGCTAACTGGTGTCCTGGAGAACCAAACGGAAGTACTTTTGAAAATTATTTAGAGTATACACCCTCTAATTGTTTTAATGACCTACTTTACTATGCAAACCGATCCGCTATATTGGAAATAGAAGGAGCAAAACTCGAGCGAACTTCAGGTTTAGTTCAAAATGCAGTATTTCCACTTGGGATGACTACGCTCAATTTTAAAGCCACAGATAAATCTGGCAATACATCCACCTGCAGTTTTAAAATTACAGTTGAAGCAGGTAGTTGCGGACAACCTATTCAGGTTTATCACAAAGACACAACAACAAATTCAGCTAAGATCAAATGGAATCCCGGTACGCCATGTAATACTGGCTACCAACTCAGAATTCGTTACGAAATTTCCACCGGAGTTTGGTCCAGTTGGTCTGCGTGGGCAAATAAATCAGGACCTGGAAATGAACATGCGTTTGCCGGTCTCAGCTCATCAACCTATTATCAATATCAAATCCGTTCCAAATGCGGAAGTACCAATTCGATCGTAGTTAACGGCTGGTTCCATACCCTTGGAGGTGGATCTCTTCGGAAGTACGATGATGGTCTAGTGAATGTATATAAGAAAATTGAAACACCGGATCAAAATTTAAGATCTTCAGGCGAACTAACAAGTGTTAGTTTAAAGGTAATACCCAATCCGGCAAAAGATTTTGTAAGTATCCAACTGCGCGGATTTGATAAAAACGCAAAGACCATCAGTATGATGGATCTTTTGGGTAAGCAAGTATTTAAGGCACTGATTCCTGCAAGCGAAAATGATCCTGAGTTGGATCTCGTGCGTTTGAATCTTGCAAATGGAGCGTTTATCATTCATGTGGACGATGGCGTGAATCGGAAAACAGAGCAGCTGATTATTCAGCGATGATTTAATTAAATAATATGCTCAATAGCGCAAATAAAGGTCTGGTTACTTCGCGTAAGCAGACCTTTATTTGTAATAAATCAAAGTGTATCATGTTTAAGAAAACCAGGAGAACACTTTTAAGATGTTTTTATCCTTTATTTTAAAAGTAAAATATTAATAATTTTGTTATGTTAAATCCTGATATTCTGCGAATTGTTCCGCAATAAAATATTAATATAATTTTTATAAATATTTTATATATTTACATGTCTTTTAATGAATTTGATTCTTAAGGAATTAGATTTGACTCTTTCATTTTATCCCATACTAGATTTTATTCAATGTGATTTAAAATATCGCGAGATACATATTGATTTATTTAATAAAAACAATGATTTATGAAAAATTTTATTCTTAAAATTATTTCTGTTTTTTCAGGACAGGTTCTATTAAACAATGTAGGTCTATTTTTAAGACCAACTGCCGGAGCATGTTTAATACTCATGCTTATTGGTTTTAATCAAGATGTTTTTGCTCAATCACCTAATGGAAATGGTGGGACCGTGCTTAAAGATTGGGAGCAATTGCATTGTAGCAATCCTTCTCTTCAGATCTTTTTCAATGTGCTGGATTGTGAGCAAAATAAAAGATTGGGATTGCGTTTGATAAACCAAACGGCAATACTTCAGCAAGCTACATTCAGAATTGATATTTTTGATAACAGGACGGGTGACCGCATTTCTAAAAGCCTTAATATGTCGCTTGCTGCCAACCAGGAATCGAAAGGCGATTGTCTAAATGTACAGAACCCCCATCTACTGATAGAACTCCCTGCTGATATTGACCCCACCAAAATTTATGTATCCCTTACATTTTAATATTTAAACTTTTGCAATCATGAAAAAGCTAATCAAAGGTCTCTTGCTCATCTTTTTATTGACTTCATTTTTTGAAATATATAGCCAACCGATACCTCCTCCTGGAAAAAAGGTAAGGACCGTGGCGTCAGGTGGGATGCTGGCAGGTCGGATCTTGTTTGGTGTGGTGGTAGATCCAACGACCGCAGATGTGTATGTCGCTAGTACATTAGCAACCTTTGGGGTTGGGTTCAATTTATACAAAATTACGCCTGCCGGAGTTGTTACATTTATTGGCTCTTATTCTCTCGGTTATTATCAGGCTGTAAAAATGGCCTGGGGCCCGGATGGGAAAATTTATACCCTTAGTGTAGGTGGCGGTGGTGGTGATAATAAAGTGTACACAATAAATCCTGCGAACGGAGCGGTTAGTGTTTTTAGCAATGCATTATCATTAGGCTCGCCTAGAATGAGTTTAAATTTTGATGCAGCCGGAAGGCTTATAGTAGGCTATGAAAATATGTTTGATTTTATCTGGGCTAAACCTGCACCAGCCGCACCTCTTATTCTAGGGCATGTAACAGCTTCCGTTCCAAATGGTAATCACGGAGATGGATTTGGTATTTTGCAAAATGGAGATTATGTAGTCTACTCTGATTGCGGTAGTCTAAATAACTACGCCATCAGCACAGCAGGACATGTGGATGGTACACCTTATCCAACTTTAGCATGGACGGGTACTACAAATATCTTCACGATTATGACGGGCTGCCAATACTCTTTAGGAACGGTTGATCCTGCAACAAATGAAGTTTTTACAACCATCAATAATGGTGGTTCGGGAAATGATAAAATAATAGTGACCGGAGGAAGCGGTGGTGCGAGTACAGTTTATATAAGTGGTGGTTCCGGAATCACAGATATTTATGCCGGCAAAGCATCCACTGGTTCGGGCAATAATTTGTATTTTGTTGATAGGAATACCAACACCGTTTACGAAGTAGTCGATTGCGATTGCGTTTTAAATGGTTCTAAAAATGGAAGTTTTGAAACAGCATGTGCCTTGCCAAACTCTATCGCTTTTGCTTCTGCTCTAGATGGTTGGACGACCAATGATTCGAATTTTGAAATTTGGGGAACCGGAAATGAGGGGGTGCCTGCTTTTCACCTTTCCAATTATATCGAGATAAACTCCAATTTTCCAAGTACCATTCATCAGGATATCAATACCTGTAATGGAACACTATATTATTGGCAAATTGCACATCGCGGCCGGCTTGGAACACAAACAGTAGTTTTTGAAGTAGGTCCTCCCGGAGGCCCATATGTTACTCTTGCTACTTTGACTACTTCGTCAGCAGGCTGGGCGTTTGTTAGTGGCAACTATCTTGTACCGGTGGGTCAAACGGTTACAAGAATACGCGTTAGAGGAGTTACGGGAGGATCTGTGGGTAATTTTGTCGATGCTGTGGGCTTTGTACCTTTTAATACCTGTCTGACTCAAGATGTAGATAGTGATGGATTTTCCGCTAACTATGGCGATTGTGATGACACGAATAATAATGTGAAACCATGTGCTCCGGAAATTTGCAACGGTATTGATGATGATTGCGATGGTCTCATTGATGGTTTGGATCCCAATTTTGTAAGTACGGATCCCAATTTACCAAATTACATTGATGCTGTATTGCCAGTTGTAACATGTCCTGCTAATGTTACCTATACAACCCCGAGTGGCAATTGTGGTCCTGTACCAAGCGGAAGTGTTTCACTTGGAACCGCTACAGCCACTGACAATTGTATTGTCATCGCTTCCATTGTGAACAATGCTCCGGGATCTTATCCTTTAGGAGTGACAAATGTGAAGTGGACAGCAACAGACAAAAAGGGTAATAAAGGAACTTGTATTCAGAAAGTTACAATAAATCCATACACCTGTGGCCAGGCTATACAAATCTATCATACAGACACCACAACATCTTCAGCTAAAATTAAATGGAAAGCTGGCATATGCGGAACAGATTATCAATTGAGAATTAGGGAAGAGTTAATGCCGGGTATTTGGGGTAGTTGGAGTAGTTGGAGTAATTACAGTGGAGATCCGGTATTAGAACATTTATTTACAAGTCTTGATGACGGTAGTTTTTTTAATTACCAGATCAGGACAAAATGTGGTATAACAAATTCTATTAATGTGAATGGATGGTTCCATACTTTATCAGGAGGCGCAATTAAAAAATCTTCTGGTGTGGTTGAAAAAGCTGGGGATGTCGACAAGCTCAACGTCGAAAGGACAGCAGGCGATGATAGCGCATTAGGTATACAATTGGTACCCAATCCGGCCCGCGAATTTGTAGCGATCAACTTAAATGGCTTTGATACACGAGCGAAACAAATTGTTATGATGGACCTTCAAGGCAAACTCATTTTCCGCGTTATGGTTTCCAGGGAAGAAAATAACCCTGAACTGGATTTGGTTAAATTGAAACTAAAAGAAGGTGCCTATATCATTCACGTGGATGATGGGGTGAACAGGAAAACTGAAAAGTTGATTATCCAGCGATAAAACAAAAAACTAACATTCGTTAGTTAATGAATAAGGTCCCGAAATGAAAGTTTTTCGGGGCCTTTTTTATGGATTTAGAGAATATCAATAAAGCACAGGAAGCCTTGCCTTGCTCATCCCGGACCCGCCCTTCACGGTAGAGGATAAAAGCGTAGATTTTGTTTGGTATAAATGATTTTTATCATCAACGAATATAAGCCCCTTCGCCACTACTGTGGAGAAAGGCCGGGGATGAGGTGTGACCGAAAATTCATTACCTTTGTAAAAATTACGCACTCATTTTGTTTTTAATTTGCCCTAATCATAAATTTCATCGCGTTTGCCCAAAAGTAATTTTACAAATTTTGGTATGTCTTTTCGTTTGTATTACTTATAGGAATGGAAATGCACAATCCGGATTTCATTTACCTGATGAATTCGAACGAAATGCGATTGATAAACTGGAAACTCAGAATGAAAAATTGTTTCAGTTTCATACGGGCATTTTGCCTTTTAAAAAAAGGACCCTGGCTCTCGAAATATGGAATACGCTGAACAATCCTGAGGCACCAATCGAAAACCATAACAAAAACTTACTTTATCAATATCCGGATGTTTTCTTATCCGATCCGGCAATCGACAGTTTGCTAAAAATAGATACAAAACCATTGTGGAAATATTTTTACAGAGATGGAAGACATTTTTACAGTCACTATGATGATCATTTTTCGTTTACGGTGGATCAGGTGCTTCAGCTTGGTTTAGGAAAAGAGAATGATTCTAAGGACCCGCTATATCTGAATCAGCGGGGATTACTTTTTAATGCGAATATCGATCAAAAATTCAGTGCTCGTTTTTTTATACTGGAGACCCAGTTATCCGCATTGAATTATGTAAATGAATACGAACAATTGTATGCCGCCTTTCCAGGGGCTGGGCTTTATAAACCTTACAAGGGAAAAATTATTAAATTAAAAAAGGGCTTCGATTATTTACTTTCTGAAGGCGAACTTTCCTATGATGCCAGCAAACATGTAAATATCAGTTTGGGACATGGAAAACATTTTATTGGGCATGGGAGCAGAAGTTTGTTTTTGTCTGATTTTTCAACGCCGTATTTTTATCTGAAGTTGCAAACAAATTTGTGGCGATTTCATTATCAGAATATTTACGCTGAACTGAGTTCAGAAACGCTCCAAGATCGTGGGAATAGATTGCTGCGTAAAAAATATATGGCTGCACATGTGCTGAGTGCAAATATTACCAAACGTTGGAGCTTTGGATTGTTTGAGTCAGTAGTATTTGGCAGAGAAAATCAATTTGAATTTCAGTATTTGAATCCGGTCATATTATACCGTTTTGTGGAGCAATCGCTCGGCAGTCCGGACAATGCGTTTTTGGGATTGCAATCTAAATATTTGATAAATAAATCCATGCAGCTCTATGGGCAAATTGTATTTGATGAACTCTTGGTTAAAGAATTTGTCAAATTAAGTGGTTGGTGGGGTAATAAATATGGTATGCAATTAGGGATCAAATATTTTGATGTGTTGAAAGTTAAAGATCTGGATATGTTTTTGGAATGGAATCTGGTAAGACCTTATACCTATACTTTTCGCGATAGCATAGCCAATTACAGTCACTTCCATCAGGCACTCGCGCATCCTTTGGGTGCAAATTTTTCCGAAGCTATTTTAAATATTACTTATAAAGTATCTGACAAAATGCAACTCAAGTTTTCGTCACTCTATTTTCAAAAAGGATTAGACGCTGATACGCTCAATTTTGGAGGGAATATCCTTAAAGATTACGATAGCCGAATTTCAGATACGGATAATTTTCTTTTTCAAGGAGAAAAGCAAAAGGTGCTTCACTTAAAATTAGAAGGCACTTATCAAATACTTCCTCAATCCTGGTTCGATATAGGCATTTATATGCGCAATGAAAACCTAAATGCATACAAACGAACGTTCGTTTGGTTTCATTTGGGTTTTAGGATGACAATTTCAAGGCAGACTTTTGACTTTTAATTTTATTTATGAGAATTGCTTTATTAATCATAGGAGACGAAATTTTATTAGGGCAGGTGGTTGACACCAATTCTGCACGCATAGCCAGATTTTTGTATGAAGCAGGATTGCATATACATGCGAAATTGACGGTTTCAGATACAGAAGCTGATATCGTAGGAGGATTGCAATGGCTTAAAGATAAAGCAGACCTTATTTTGATGACCGGAGGCCTGGGACCCACGAAAGACGACATCACCAAAAAAGCATTGGCATCGTTCTTAAATACCAAACTGGTATTTAGTGATGAGGCACGTTTACAACTTGAAAAAATATTGTCAAAAAGGAATCGCGTCATTGATGAAATGCAATTGTTGCAATGTTATATACCAGAACAAGCAAAGTTGTTGAACAATGAACTGGGTACGGCCAATGGTTTATGGATTGAAGCCGATACTAAATTATACATTGCAATGCCAGGTGTGCCATATGAAATGGAAAATATTATGCAAATGGAGGTCATGCCGAGATTAAAAAAGTTTCCTAACCAACATCATATTATACATCGTAGTTTGTTGACAGGTGGACTTGGTGAAACACAAATCGCTAAACGAATTGAACCTCTCCTGAATGATGTATCTAAAGATATTCAATTAGCATACTTGCCTTCTATAGGCCAGGTGCGGCTTCGCTTAAGTCATTATCATGCGCGATCCTTTGCTGAAGAAAAGGAATTGGAAAATGCTTTTGAAATAATCCAAAATGAAATGCAGGATGTCTTAATTGGCGAAGGTGATATCAGCCTTGAAGAAAAAATAGGACAACTTTTAATGAATAAAGCTTCAAGTTTAGCAACTGCAGAAAGTTGTACCGGAGGATTGATTGCAAAAAAAATTTGTGCTATCCCGGGAGCTTCAAATTATTTCAAAGGTGGAATTGTTGCCTATCAATATGACATCAAAGAAAAAATATTGGCCGTTAAACACCAAACCCTTGAGACAGATGGCGCGGTAAGTGAAAATTGTGTAAGGGAAATGGTCTTAGGTGCTTTGCAAATTGTTGAAAGTGATTTTGCCATTGCCTGTTCAGGAATTGCAGGCCCTGATGGAGGAACACCGGAGAAACCGGTAGGCACTGTTTGGATGGCCTGTGGCAATAAAGAACACATTGTCGCCAAAAAGTATGTATTTCCCTGGGATCGGACGCGCAACATTGAAGCTACCTCGGTTTATGCACTTTTGCTTTTCTGGGATTATTTGAAATCCAGGGATAAACAAGGACTTTAAGCTATTGCAAAGCGTCCTTTAGTTGTCCTGGATAGACGCCAAATTGATTACTTTTGCTTAAATTTTGAAGTATGGCTAAACATGAATTGATCTTGCCTAAAATGGGCGAAAGTATCATGGAAGCCACCATTTTAAAGTGGTGGAAAAAGGAAGGGGATGTCGTAAACCAGGATGAAACGGTACTGGAAGTGGCTACTGATAAAGTAGACAGCGAAGTACCGACGCCTGTAAAGGGAAAAATTGTGCAACTCCTGTTTAAAGAGAATGATGTCGTCGCTATTGGAAAAACCATTGCGATCATTGAAACTGAAGGCAGTGTGGTGACCGATCCTGGTCCGATAGCCCAAATAGTGGAAAAGAAAGCCGAAGTTTCAGTAGCAAAACCTGTTATGGCATCAAAAACAGTTGACCCTATAGAGCCAATTAGTATAAAAACAGGTAGCGGCCGTTTTTATTCACCCTTGGTTCGATCTATTGCAAAAGAAGAACAAATTAGTCAGGCCCAATTGGATTCAATTTCAGGTACGGGCCAGGATGGAAGAGTCACAAAAAGAGATGTGATAGCCTTTCTAAGCGACAAATCTCAAAGTTCTGCAACTATTGTTGCAAAAACAGAAAGTCCTAAAGTTGAAACGCCGAAACCAATTGCAGTCGATTATACAGGATCAAATGTAGAGATCATCGAAATGGATCGCATGCGCAAACTTATTGCCGATCATATGGTGATGAGCAAGCAAACTTCGCCGCATGTAACTTCTTACATTGAAATTGATGTTACACCATTGGTGAGCTGGCGGGAAAAAGTAAAAAATGTATTTGCTAAAACCTATGGACAAAAACTGACCTTCACTCCAATTTTCATAGAGGCAGTTGCACGCGCGATCAAAGATTTTCCGATGATCAATATCTCGGTTCAGGGAACTCAAATCATTCGCAAGTTGGATATCAATATCGGAATGGCAGCCGCGCTACCAAGTGGAAATTTGATTGTACCGGTTATCAAAAATGCCGACCGTCTCAATTTGGCAGGATTGAGTTATGCAGTGAATGATCTCGCGAATCGTGCAAGAAACAATAAATTAAAACCGGAAGAAATCCAGGAAGGTACATTCACCATCACGAATGTAGGAACCTTTGGGAATATCATGGGAACGCCTATCATTAATCAACCTCAAGTTGCAATATTGGCAACTGGAATTATCAAAAAGAAACCAGCAGTGATCGAAACTGAGTTTGGCGATATGATCGGAATCCGACAAATGATGTATTTATCTTTGTCTTACGATCATCGGGTAGTAGACGGCGCATTAGGTGGTTCTTTTTTAAAACGCATTGGCGATTATTTAGAGCAGTTTGATGTAAATCAAAGCATTTGATGTTTGTACTCAAAAGAAGCAGGAGTGGGTATCTGTTTCTATGGATGTGGGTTTGTGTGGTCCTGAATACCGGACTCTTTTCACAAGCAGCTAAGCTGGAATTAAAGGCTGCAAGAAATTATTATAAAAAAGAAAATTACAAACAAGCTTCCATAAATTATCAGGCAGCCTGGGATGCCATTGCTAAGGATCAGGATTTGTTATTCGAGGCCGGGAACTGCCATTTTGAAGCCAACAAATTATCGGAAGCTATCCGGTGCTTTGAACAGTTGCGCGAATTAAATTCTTCGTATCAAAATTTGCAATGGTTGCTGGCGAAAACGTATCACGCTAACCATGAATTTTATAAAGCGATCAAAGCATATAAACAAGCGCTTAAAGAAACTGATAGAAATGGAGATAGAGCTGCCTGGATTCGCAATGAATTGTTGCGCTGCAGTTCGGGAAGTCAATATATGCGTAGAGAACCCCTTGCACTTGTTGAATCACTGGGAAAAGATATCAACAGCGAAGAGGATGAATACGCTGCTTGTCCCAGTATTAATTTTGATGGAAAATATTATTTTAGTGCACGCAGAGCCCTTTCAATAAATAAACTAACGAATGTTAGTAATGGCAAGAAGACAAAACAAGCAGATCTCTATTGGACCCGGCAAGAAAATGGCATTTGGATGCTTCCACAAAAAATGCATTCCGAATTAAACAGCAAACTGGATGAAGAAGTATTGAGTGCTTGCGACCACGGAAACGTTATGATATTTTCAAGGGGGTTTTCAGAGGATCGTTACCAGATTTATACAGATACATTTCATCAGGAAGCCGCATCCATTCATTATGAAAGTCTTAAATATCCCATGATTGCTGAAATAGGAGATCGGGCCTTGAGCATTTTTCAGGATTCGATGATGATCTTTTCGAGTTCACGCAGCGGCGGTTACGGTGCATACGACTTGTATCTTTCCGTAAAAAGAGATGGTAAGTGGCTGGAAGCCATAAATTTAGGACCCGAAATCAATGGACCGTTCAATGAAGATTATCCCTTCCTTGCAAAAGACGGACAAACGCTGTTTTTTTCATCGGATCGTCTGGAATCCATGGGTGGATACGATATCTTTAAAATTAAATATTTGCCGGAGTCCAATAAATGGTCCATAGCATATAACCTCGGCTATCCGGTGAATTCTTCCGGGAATGATACACATTTTAAATTGACTGAAGATGCGTTGGCTGCAGTATTGAGTTCTGACCGAAAAGTGAATAATTTTGGAAAGCGCGATATCTACCTGGTCTATTTTAAAGAAGCACTTGAAGAACAGATGTATGCATCACAAGGCAGCCCTTTATCGATTTTAATAAATCCGGAAAAAGATATTAGTGAAATTCCGGAAGTACGAATTCCGCTCGAATCGAAGCAAGAAATCCGAAGCACTTATTTTCTGGAACCTATATTCTACCAGGATGATTATTTTTTAAAAGAAGCCAGGAATCAAAAAATAACTGAATCTTTGATCCATTTACTGAAAAGCCATCCGAATTTGCAAGTACATATTTCCGGACACGCCTATGAAGAAAGTCTGGACCCGGTGAATTTGTATTTCTCTATTAAAAAAGCAGAAAACCTCCGCGACTATTTACAAGACAAGGGCATTGAAGCTGATAGAATCCATTGTTATGGTCTGGGTGCTTCACTACCTATGGCCAAACCAACTCTAAATGAAACAATATCACCGGCATCGAGTAAATTAAATAAAAGATTGGATTTGAAAATTACAAATGAGGATACTTCTAAAATTTCTATCCAATATAAATCCATTTCGGTACATCCGCTTCTGCAACCAGAAGCAAAATCAAACAGTTTTAGCCATTCGAAAACCCTTCATTATGCATTGTATTTAGGAGATGCATCGAGTATATCCAATCACCCGTTAATTGATGACTCGAAAGGATTTGTTTTTGTAGAAAAAATTGCTCAAGCAGAACTGTACAGTTACTATTTTGGAACTTACCAGCGTTTTGAAGATGCAGAAACAGCCCAGAAGGACTTTGAGGCGCTTGGCTTCCCCATTAAAAGTATCAGAGCAAGATTAAACGACACTTGGTTGGACAGAAAAGAACTCATTGATCATGTATTGGAATTTCCGGATTTGCTTTTGTATTTAGATTTTTTAAATACAGAAAACGAAGAAAAAAAATAGAACACCGTCTGTTTGATTCATTTTTCGAATTGAAAATATGCTAGTTTACCTTTAAAAATGATTTCTGACAATTGTTAAACCAGAAGAGCAATCAAATGTCACGGAAAAAGGAAATGTATTTACCGGAGTTATAGATCAGTACTGAAATATTTATTTGTGTGACTTTGCTTCCGGATTAAAATCCAGGCAAAGTTGAACCCAGTACTCCAGATCTTTATCCAGATCATATCCATCCGGTATTATAAAAACAAATCCCTTCATCGGCCGGCCCGTAAAATCCATCGGCTGGCAATGCCTGTTTTTTAAGGCTTCGGGGTAAGCTTTTTCACCCACTCTTGCCATGAGCAGGTCTGTGTTTTTCTTTTTGTCGAAATGGATTCCGCAGCACATTTTGTCGTTTACCATAAAACAAAGTCCGCCCATCATTTTCTTTTCGACAAAACTTGCTTGTTTGTTTTTCAATACCCTGCGGATGCGGGATGCGAGCAATTCATCGTAAGACATCGTTTGAAATTTAAACTCTTTTGAATTGCAATTTACGTAAATTTTTATTATTTAAGTCTAAAGGGAAAAGTTTAAAAGGCTAAAGAGAGGAACTTAAAGCACTTCTCTTTAAGCTTTTTCTCCTTAGTCTTCTCACCTATCCAGACATACTCCTTCACGCAAGTATCAAATACGAACATTTGTTAGTAAATAAAAATTAATTTTGTTTAAACGAAATTAGTATATTTTTACTTTTAACCTTTTCCCTTAAGCCTTAAGCCTTCGCCCAACTCTTCCAACATCCTAATCGCCTCCAGAAACCCGGAAACCTGCTCCCGGATAAGGATCAATTGCGTAGCACTTTGTTTGAGTATAAAACCACTTTGGCCGCCGGAAATTCTTTTCATCAGTTTTTTAAAGAGAGGTGTTTCGAAATATGCTGATGCCGGATTGGAAATGAAATAACATTGTAGCTTTTTCTTTTTAAGGATAAGCCTTTCGAATCCCAGTTCTTTTCCCAACCAACGCAAACGCAGACCATTGAAAAGTTCTTCAACTTGAATAGGAACATCGCCGAATCGATCTTTAAGCTGGGTTGCAAATATTTGAACCGATTCCTCGCTTTCAATTTTATCCAATGCCTGATAGAGCCTTAAGCGTTCCTGAATGTTGGAAACATAGTCGTCGGGAATTAACATCTCGATGTCGCTGTCGATACTGGTGTCTCTTACAAACTGATGCTGTTCTTCAGTTTTGTCTTCAAATAATTCTTTGAATTCATTTTCTTTCAATTCAAAAATGGCTTCTTCGAGGATGCGCTGGTATGCCTCATAACCAATATCCGCGATAAAGCCGCTTTGTTCGCCGCCTAACAAATTTCCTGCACCGCGAATGTCCAGATCTCGCATGGCAACATTAAAACCGCTGCCCAGATCCGAAAACTCTTCGATAGTCTTGAGTCGTTTGCGCGCTTCCATGGTCAGCACCGATGATGGAGGAGCGAACAAATAGCAGTAAGCTTTTCTATTGGATCTTCCAACTCTTCCCCGCAGCTGATGCAGATCGCTTAAGCCAAACTGATGTGCATTGTTGATGATGATTGTGTTGGCATTGGGTATATCGAGCCCGGTTTCGATGATATTGGTACAAGCCAGTACATCGTATTTGTGGTCGATAAAATCTACCAAAACTTTTTCCAATTTGTCTGCTTCCAATTGTCCATGTGCCATAGCTACGTCGACTGTTGGACAGAGTTTATGAAGCATGCTTACGATATCGGGTAAACTTTTTACTTTATTGTGAACAAAAAATACTTGTCCGCCGCGGTACACTTCGTGTAATATAGCATCGCGGATCAAATCGTCATTGAAGACTCTACGTTCTGTATGTATGGGTTGACGGTTGGGTGGTGGTGTTTGTATCACACTCAGGTCTCTTGCAGCCATTAAAGAAAACTGAAGCGTACGCGGAATGGGAGTAGCCGTTAAAGTGAGTGTATCGACATTGTGTTTAAGTTGGCGGAGTTTTTCTTTGGAAGCTACTCCAAATTTTTGTTCTTCATCGATGATGAGTAATCCGAGATCTTTAAATTTTACTTTAGAATTCAACAAGCTGATGGTACCGATGATGATGTCTGTTTTACCGGAGGCCAGATTTTTTGCAATTTGCGTTTTCTCTTTTGCACTTCGAAATCTCGAAATGTAGTCCACATCTAAAGGAAATTCTTTGTAACGGTCTTTGAGCGTGCGAAAATGCTGCAAGGCCAGAATAGTTGTGGGCACGAGGATCGCAACTTGTTTGCCGTCCTGCACGGCTTTGAACGCAGCTCTTACGGCGACTTCCGTTTTTCCAAAACCCACATCGCCACAAATGAGCCGGTCCATCGGACAATCTTTTTCCATATCGGCTTTAACATCCATCGTCGCTTTGTATTGGTCGGGTGTATCCTCATACATGAATGAAGCTTCGAGTTCTGTCTGCAGATAATTATCGGGATGGAAAGCAAATCCTTTGGAGGCTCTACGCTTTGCGTATAATTTGATCAGCTCCTTCGCAATGTCCTTGACCTTTTGTTTGGTTTTTTGTTTGAGGACTTTCCACTGATCTGAACCCAATTTATGTAAAGAAGGAATGGTGCCTTCCTGGCCAACGTATTTTGAAATTTTATGGAGCGAATGAATACTGACATATAAGATATCGTCATTTCTATAAATCAATCTGACCGATTCCTGTTGCTGACCATTTATCGTGATTTTTTCCAGACCCGCAAAACGACCGATACCATAATCCATATGCGTGACGTAATCGCCCGGTTGCAGTTCGCGCAATACTTTTAAACTCAGTGATTGGTCTTTGGTAAAACCCTGTTTGATTTTAAATCCATGAAATCTCGAAAAGATCTGATGGTCTGTGTAACAAGCCAGTTTTAAATCGTGATCGATGAAACCTTCGCGAAGCGATCGCACTTCGGGAAAATAACGAACGTTAGCCTTGAGGTCTTCGAAGATATTGTAAAACCGTTCGATTTGGGCACTGCTGTTGGTCAATAAAAAACAGCTGTATTCTTTGGCCTGGAGAGTTTCGAGATTTTGAATGACCAGTTGAAAATTTTTATTAAAACTCGGTTGCGCTTCGCTGCGTACCTGAAGTTTTTGAATGTTGCTGATGGAATCGGGCAGCGTTTGATAAAAAACCAGAGAAAAATTTGACAAAGCACTTAGAAATTCTTCCGGTTGTATGTATTCCTTCTGGCTTAAAAGCTGGATCTGTTTGGCTTCTTCATAATGTAGCAACTTTTCACTTTGACGCAATGCCGATTCATAACAGGCATTTAAGGCTTCCATGCAGGCATGCAGATCTTTGACCCAAATGGTGGTGTTTTCAGGAATAACTTCGAGCAAAGCCCGTTTGGTATCGCCGGTATAATCAGATTGAACATTGGGTATAATTGCAAATCTGCTGATGTTTTGAACCGAGAGTTGCGTTTGTGTATCAAAGGTTCGGATACTCTCGATGAGATCATCGTTTAATTCGATGCGATAAGGATTTTCATTGGCAAACGAAAACACATCGAGGATTCCGCCACGCACGGAAAACTGTCCGGGTTCATACACAAAATCGGTGCGTTCAAATCCGAATTCATTGAGTTTACTGAGGATGCGATCCAGATCGAGCGGATTTCCGGATTGAAACTCCAGTCTGGACTGATCGATACTTTTTGAAGAAGGTGTTTTCTCAAAAAGTGCTTCGGGATAAGTAACGAGAATAACCGGTTTAGATGAGGCCAGTTTTTGCAAAGCATCCACTCTTTGTTGAACCTGGAAAAAATCGATATCTTCAAAGAGCACGGGTCTGCGAAAGGAATCCGGAAAAAAATGAGCATTAGGTTTTTCTGCAAGCGCATTCAGATCATCCAGCATATAAGAAGCCTCTTCTTTATCTGCACAAATGACCAGATAGGGCCTTGGATGTTGTAAAAAGCTTGATAAAAGCAAAAAGCTATCCCTGGATCCGCATAGACCCCCGATAAATATGGGAAACTTTTCTTTCTGATCCAGTAACCGGTTGAGTTGTCCGGCCATTGGATCGCGGTTCAGAAAATCTGAAATCCGCAACAATTCTTCCTGCACGGTGCGAAGATAGTTCAATTAGGCTTAAGGCTTAAGGGAAAAGGAAAAAGGAAGAGTGGGCAAGGAAAATTGACTATTTGATTGTTTAACGTGTGTGTAGGCTTTTAGTGATGCTTTTATTATGTTAATTCCTCTTCATTTTCCCATTTACAAAGAGGTAGGTAAGTCTTCATCCCGCTTTCTATAATGATCTTAGCTCTTATTGAGTTTTTCAAAGCGGGATCCGCTCTGGTGATAGCAAAACTCCGTTTTGCGAACGAGATCATGAGCGTATTTCGAACGTCATCAGTAAGGAACAGAAGCTCAAAAAAAGTTATTGAAAAATTTCGACTAGATAACAGCGTTTTTCATGGAAAAAGCTCAGGCTTTTTCGTAACCTAGCATTCCGATTTTATTAAACGAACCGTCATCAATTAAATCTCTCCATTTAGAATGATAAAAAAGCATAATTTTTGTAGGGTTTATTTAAGTGAAATAGTCACGATTTCATCTGACAGGTTGATAAATTTGTAAACCAATTTTATTAATCATCAAACTAAATTAAACCATGATTACTTCAGAGTATACTTGATTGAATGCTTCAATTCCCTCAATCAAAGGATTGTGAAGAGAATACAGATTATTAAGTAAGTTCAATAGTCATTAAACCGGGGTAAATAATTCAAATTATTGTATATTTATCCCGGTTCTTTAACAAATGAAACGGTTAATTACAATCACATTGCTTTTTTATTACCTCCTGGGGCATTCGCAGGTTTTTTTTAGCAATGTTTATAAAGTTCCCGAAGATAAAACGGGACTAACAAATTACTTTCCAAACTGGTTAAGCTCAGTTTTCCCAACAGATTCTTTGATTTTTGCTTTTGGTTATTCCGCTGATACAACATACAAAGATATATTTGGAACAGCTTTTTATATGTTTGATTGGAAAGGTTCTCTTCTTGATTATTATCATATTAAGGATGATAGCCTGCATAATTTCTTTTACCCAGAAGGAATACATACTTGGGACGGCATAGTTTTTTACACAACTTTTAATAATAACTATAAGGAACAATCTATTTTAAAGTTTAATAGAATAACTAGAAATCAAGAAGACCTGATTATAGATAATAGTATAATTAAGGGAGGAGATATATTGAGAGGCAACATGTCAGTTACACAAGATAGTTGTTTGCTCACCGCAAGTGAGATTGCAATTGATTCAACTGGTTTCAACTATAAAATTCAAGTCACAAAAATCAATACTTCTGGCAATCTCATATGGCAGAAAATTTTGGGAAGAGACCCTGGCAATGGCTATCAAAACCATTGCTTTTCTTCTTATGTAGATAAATATGGAGATGTGTTAATTGGCGTTGGTTATTCAGATAATTCAGGTCTTGGCTGGCCAGCAGATTACCAAAGCTTATTGTATAAATTAAATAATGAAGGTGAAAGTGTAAGCAGTGCAAATTCTATGTTGTCAAGAACAGGTTTGTGCTATATATATGATATTGTAGAAGGTGACAACAAAAAGATTTATTTGCTGGCAGATTACAATTATAATGAACCTCAATACCCATATGCCAACAGAGGATATGGTATGATTCAAGTTCTTGATTCTGCAATGAAATTTAAGAATTCTGTTCCTTTAAACTTTGCTGCTACTCTTTATGGTCATGCTATTGATAATATCTTTGATAAAATCGTGAAAAGCAATGACAGTAAAGGAGTTATTATAGGAGGTGATGTTAGTTATAAAGAAAAAGTAATTATCTTTAATAATTCAAATCAACGTTATGATTCAATAGAATGGCGACACGACATACTACATCCGATCAAATTTGATTATTCGTTAAATTTATTATGGAAAAAAGTATATAGAATCCGAAATGGCAAAGACGATGGATATTTGTACGATCTTAAATCTTGTCCGTCTGGAGGTTACATCATCGCAGCAGCTTCCTATCTTGATGATGCCAAGGAAAAATACGGTGATCCATATTATATGCCCTGGCTTCTCAGAGTCGACGACGATGGCTGTTTAATTCCAGGTTGCGGAACTGTTAGCAACAAAGAATTACCTGATAGTAAAGACAAAATACTTATCTACCCTAACCCAGCAACCAATTACATCGTAATCCTTCATTCAGGTAAAGAAAAAACGCACTATCAAATTATTTCTGCTGAGGGAAAAATTATGGATGAGTTTTATTCATTTATTGAAGGTGAACAGATTATCGTTCCGATTGATGATTTTCAGCCTGGATCTTACTTTGTTAAAGCTGAAAGTAAACGTGGCGGTAGTTCTGAAGTGTTTATTAAGCAATAACCGATTCTATTGGCTCTATTTAAGGAAAGCGTATTAAAAGATTTCTAACAGTTTTTACGAAATAAAAGTTCCAAAGATCTACAAAATCAATACTTCAGTCCTTAATCCATAATCTAACTTCCCTTTTCCCTTCAGCCTTATTCCTATTAAGCTTTTTTTCATCCTTTACTAAAAAACAAATAACTTGCCACCCGGAAACATGTATAAAACTTATCCATCTAAAATTTTGCTGGCCGGAGAATACACTATTTTAATGGGCTCCGGTGCATTGGCAATACCTTTTAGGTCGAGAGGGATGTCCTGGAAATGGGCAAAAGATCTCAAGGATAAATCACTTTTAGATTTATTGAATTATTTAAAAAATGAAAACTCACTAAAAGATCATTTTCGACTGCAAATGTTTGAAGAGGAGCTTCATGCAGGTTGGTATCTTCAAAGCAATATTCCGCAAGGTTATGGTTTGGGAAGTTCCGGTGCAGTATGTGCAGCTGTTTATGATCGCTATAGATCTGAAGAAGATAAAACCCCGGAAGAAGTCCACCAGATTTTTAAAAGTATGGAAGCTTTTTTTCACGGAAGAAGTTCCGGCATTGATCCGATGGTTTCCTATTATAACAGTGCTGTGCAAATAACATCAGATCGTTTGCTTATTTTAAACGATTTTCAAATGAGTCTACCTTCCAAACTAAATATGGTTTTGTTGGATTCGGGAATAAGACGCAATACTCGTGAATTGGTTGGTGGATTCAAAGCGCAGCTCGATTCAAAGGAGTATGAACAAACCCTAAAAATAATTGCTGAAACCAATCAGTTACTTATAAAGTCTTTACTAGAAGGAAATAGAGAATTGATTTCTGAGTCCTGGATGGAGATTAGCCGGATGAGTATAGAAGCTTTTTCAGACATGATACCCCAAAACGTGTTGGCCTTTTGGAAACAGGGTTTGTTGGAAGAATCGTTTTACTGTAAACTTTGCGGCGCTGGCGGTGGTGGATATTTTTTGGTTCATTGTTTGGATCGGGCGAAAATGCAAGACGTGTGTGCGAAGTATCAGTTGACATTGATTGATTTGGATTGAATCAAGTCACGTTACTGAATTTCAATTAAAATTTGTAGGAAGGAGGCGCGGTCGTTTATTTAGCAAGATCAATTATTATTAACTTCGACTCACTTTATTTTGACGATGAAATACTTTGTGACGTTGAGGCAATAATGTTATTTAACGATAATCATCCGGAGAGTCCTAATACAGTAAGTTTAATGCCCAACCCATCTGACAATAGCATTACTATTGCCATTAAGGAGAGTTTAAACGAACTTTTGAATTCAATGAAATACAAGAACTTCTTTCCTAAATAAAATATCATACTTTCTTCCAAGTCCTACAATTAAATAAACGCCATTGGCAATGCTATTCAAATTTTTAATGGTTAATTTATCTGTGTTATCAACTTTTTGGTTTAACAATATATTTCCATACATATCTTGAATATATATATTATTGACATCCACACCTTTATAATTAATTATTACATTATCATAAATTGGATTTGGGAATATAGACATTTCAGGTTCTTTGTAAAATTCACCATTATTTGTTATGATCCCAATGCTTTCTTTTGAAAATTTAGAGATTATTGTTCTTCCTGTCAAATAAGTATATCCTAGTCCTGCTATTCCTTTATAATCACCAAATAATATTATATCCCCTTCTTGTGTTTGATATAAATCATTTGAATATAATGTTTGTTGCAGTTTTAATGGAATCTCTTTGGCAAGATTTAAGTTGCCATGACCATCAGAAATAAAGAACTGTATTTTACTGTTTGCTTTATTATGATCTGTAAAAACACTCCTAACAACTAATGAGCCTTCTTGATTTCTTAATTTAAGACAATTGGAAGCACGTGGGCTTGATTTATATTCCTTTGGTAATGTCAATTCTTCTTTCAAATTTCCATGCAAGTCAAAAATTGAAATCCGCTCAGTAATAGGCTCAATATTACCATTTTCGAATCCGAAGCCAGTTATATATATATATCCATTCTCTGCTTTTTGTAAATAATATTGTGATGCGACTGTAATCTTATTTGCTATATCATTGCTTGAAATATATTGAAAATGATTGTCAAAGAAATCAATTTTAAGTTCCATACTATCACCTGGAAATATTGGATCTGTTTTGTTTGAAAATCTTAAAAACAGCATGGTGTCTCTATTGCCGTTATATGGATAACTTAATTCGGGATAACTATTAGGGTATTTATGTGGAATTCTTATTTCCTCATCAAGAATTGGCATTCTATTCTCATTGAATAGGTTCCGATAAATTATATAATCGCTTTGATCTCTTAAATGCCCAATATATTCGTATTCCACAACATTGAAGGGAAATAATCTAGCATCAGATGAACCAACTATTACGGGTGAACTTGAATCCTGCGCCTCAGAAAATTGAAAATCCAATAAGTTACCGCTAGCTATGTCATATTTTCGTACGCATACTTTAGAATCTGTCCAAACTACAAAAACCTGATCCTCTATACTTCTAAAATTTAATAACACTAGTTCATCTTTTTCATTAATGAAATAATTACGAACTTTTTCTCTTTTAGAATTTTTCTTTAAGTTTATATTGTTCATCCAGACCTTAGAGCCGTTTTGTAAATTTAATTTTTCTAATAATGCTCCTTGATCAAAATCACTTGCATCATTATATATTGTATAGGCGAAACCATTAATAATTTTAGGACCATATCCAGAAAATCCAGATAAATGATTCATCCCATTATAACTGTTGCGTATCGATGTAGAATCGAAAGCAAGATGTGACCAGATCGGAACTATGTCTTCAAAAATGTCTGTTAGTTTTGATACCTGTGCTATAGCAACTTCGCTTACCACAACAAATAAGAAGATAAGATTTTTCATAATACTTTTATATTGGTTACTCAAAATTAATAAACCTGTGCAATTTATTAAGACTGCACAGGTTTAATCTTCAAAAGCTATGGTTCGCACACTCGTTCTTCGCAGTCTTTAAGTTGAGTATATCCTGAAGGACAACCTGGAAAACTATCACAATCTCCTACCTGACTGTAAGCAGGTCCCGTTTTGGCAGCTCTATTAAGAGTTGAGTTCCAGCACCATTGATAAGTCCTTTTACAACACGCTTCACCACATTCCGTTTCCAACCATACAAGTTCATCATAAGACGGTGGTCCTGCATGATTTACAACTTTGGCACAAATGGAATAACAGAGCTGGGTATGGAAATCACTTGATAAGTATTTTGCAGGTGTCGCACCACATGGAAAAATTGCACGATTATTATATGTTAATTGTTGCATTACAATTTCTTCCAATGCATTTATTGCTGCTTTAGTAAAAGCTTCTATTTCAGCATCTAATTCCTCATAATCGGAATTATTCCATAAATCCAACCAATCATCCAATAAGCTTTGACAATCTGAACCAGGCTCGGGATAAGCAGAGAAATTATCAAAGACAATGCTAAATATTTCATTGTTTGAATCGTGATAGCACCACCACAAATCATAAGTAACTACAGCTCTGCAAGGACTATAAGGAACGGGTAATGAAATTGTCTGTGTTAAGGCCGAATTTTGTAAGGTACAATGCGCTCCTGAAGGTTCGTCTGTAAAACAATTATACTCAATTAAAGAAGAATTTTTTATTCCTTGCGTTACATTGAGTTGCCTTAGAGTTAATCTGATTGACTGTTCAAATTTCTGTTGACTTAATTGGTGTTGATTCTGATTTGTTGTAGCAGTTGTAATACTACCATCTTTATTACAAGACTGACTGAAAAGAGAACAAATAAATAGAGTGATATAAATCTTGCTCAAATACTTATTGCTTAACCTTTTTATTATAGATCTGCAAAAGTAAAAATACTCAATGTTATTAAATAATTTCATAAAAGTAAATTTTAATTGTAAGTGAATAAATAAAGAGTAATTCATCATGTTATTTCATGATCATTTTTGCTTTGTTCATAGACGCTAATTTTTTGATGTGAATTAAATAATTTGATACTATAATCGATTATAAAAATTCACCTTTGTTGATGTTGTAAAAAAATAAGAAAATCAATTTCCAAACTGACTGGATATCAAGCCTAATTTAAATTTTGAATAACCAAGATTATTGTGAAAGATAGAAAACCGATGCAAACGTAATATAAATGTTATTGCAACATATACCAAATCTGACTGCACTTTATACTGTTTTTTGGAGGTGGTACGAAATGAATAATAAAATGCACTATGTTAGGGACTAAAGATGACTTCGATGAGTGGAGCGGTTCGGAATTTGATTTTTACCACTTTAACAGAAATACAGGTAAGCTTTCCAACCATCAGAACTTCAAGATTGATTCGACTCGGAGTATTTCAGTAGGTTGCGCATTTTCTCCCTCAAATGAAATTCTTTATATCTGTAGCGGACAAGTATTGTACCAATATGCTATAGAAAATGGTCAATTAAATGCGAGAATTGAAATTGCAAGATACGATGGGTATCTGTCTCAATTATTTGCTAATATTTATGAACCAACTTACTTTGGACAACTGCAAATTGGGCCGGATGGAAGAATATATTGTAACCCGAATTTCATTCAAACACGGCATCTACATGTAATAAATAGACCTGATAAGCTTGGAATGGATTGTGATTTCAGACAACATGTAATTCCATTTATTTCAATTAAGAAAACAATGCCATATTTTCCACACTACCGTCTTGGTCCAATCGATGGAAGTATTTGCGACAGTTTGCGAATAGACAATATTCCATGGGCTCATTGGAGATATGACCAGGATACCTCAGATTACCTGAAGTTTGAATTCACAGATTTAAGCGCGTATGAAGTCGAAGAATGGAGCTGGAATTTTGGCGACCCCAAAAGTATTTCTAATACCAGCAATGACAAAAATCCAACGCATAAGTTTTCTGAAAAAGGCGTTTATGAAGTTTGCTTAATGGTAAAGAACCGAAATGGTATGGATACTTTATGTCGTACCGTAAATATAGGGGTCATGGTCAATACGGAAGATAACAATGAAATTCCGGAAATTCAAATCTGGCCCAATCCATGTGAAGATTATGTGATCATAAATGTAATGGATTATAATCCGCAAAAAATTATCTTAAAGCTTTACGATTTATGGGGTATGCCTATTGAACTTAAATCTCTCTTTCAGGGGAGCAATTATGTGAATTTGAAGAACTTGCCTGCCGGGGTTTACGTTGCACATGTTACGGAAAGTGGTAAAATTTTAAGTTCAAAGAAGATCATTAAATTATAACATCGTTGGACGTTTCTTGATCACGGATTAAACAGATTTTAGGATCGCACGGTTTAAGGATTTGTTGGCGGCGAGCCAACAATTATTTGTAAATCAAATATAAGTTATTTAATTTTGTTGAAAAGTATTATGTCAACTATAGAATTAGGGAAGCATTTAATTGAAATGATTCAGGAAACTGATAATGAAAACATCCTATATGAAATCAATCGATTGCTTCATATTGAACTTGAGGCTAAAAGCATCTATGAATTAAATGAACACCAAATTGATGCAATTAAAGAAGCACGTCTTCAATATAAAAACGGCTAATTTATTGAAAACGATCAGGCAAATAAGGACATCGAAGAATGGCTAGGAAAGTAATTTGGTCTTTCAGAGCTCAAAATGATCGAAAGAATATTTTTAAATATTGGAAGAAACGAAATCATTCCTAAACTTACAGTAAAAAACTCAATTGTCTTTTTATTGAAGCTGTTGATTTGATTTTAAAGTTTCCGAGTATATGAAAGTTAACTAATGATCAAAATGCAAGAATTAAAATTGTTGATCATTATCTGATCATCTATGAGGAAATAAATGAACTAATATTTATTTTGACAATTTGGGACTCAAGACAAAATCCAAATGAATTAATGAATATCACCATGAGGTAAGTTCCGTCCGCCGCCAACACAGGGTAGATCCTAAAATGCTTGAGAGTCTTTAAAATTTTCTCTTTTAACATTTACAAGTAGTGACAAATTATTTTATTGTTTTAGCGGCTATTGGTTTGGCGGTGCAGCCTCTATGCTCAAACTGTCTAAATGAACAATTTCTTTCAATTCTCCAATTTTAAATCCTGTTAATCCTAAAATCCGTAAAATACTGTCCTATTTTTACATTTGAAACTTAATCCATGGATCATTCCGAAGAGACGCAATCAAAAACCAAGGATATTTACACTATCAAAGAACTCGTCACTTTGACCCGAAGCTATCTGGATGAAATCAGGTCGCAAAAGAAAATACTCTTACTGACTACTCTGCTTGGTATTGGACTGAGCATATTTTTAAAACAGTCCAAACCCAAGATATATGAAGCAGAAGTGAGCTTCATGCTGAATGAAGAGCAGCCGGCTTTTGGAGGTGTTTCATCCATGATCGGTCAGTTTGGCGGTTTATTGGGAAGTGGCGACCAGGTGAACCTGCATAAAATTCTGGATCTCGCAAAATCCAGGAGGATTGCCGAAAAGATTTTATTCAAAAAGGTTCCGGTTGAAAAGGGGGGTACTGATTATCTGGCCAATGTACTGATCGAAGAACTGGAAGAACAAGGCAAATGGGCGGCAGCACCATTTTACAATCCCGGGCATCCACTCAAAGGATTTCGATTTAAGAGCGACAGTCTGATGGCCTTTCAGCGCCTCGAAAATATGGCCTTGTTGCAGACACACCAGATGTTGTTGGAGAAAATTTCAACGCGAGTCAGCGAAAAAACAAATTTGATGTATATAAGTATTACATCCATCCGCGAAGATTTAGCCCATGAACTAGCCTTGAATTTATTTGAAGAATTGAGCCAGTTTTATATCAACAAAACGGTCGAAAAACAAGAAGACACCTACAGAGGTCTGCAACAGAAAACAGATTCGCTCAAAGCACTTTTGGACAAACACCAATACAAACTTGCAGATCTCAAAGACAGTTATAGAGGAAGTTGGCTTCTCTCTGAAGATGTGCCAAAAACATTACTGGATCAGGATATCCGCATTTTACAATTGGTTTATGCGGAGGCGATGAAGAACAAAGAAATGGCCTCCTTTGCACTCATCAATAAAACGCCATTCATTCAAGCCGTGGATCTTCCTATACTACCCTTGAAGAGTTATCAAATGAGTTGGCCAAGAGCTATATTGATGGGACTTATTTGTGGCCTGTTTGTAGGATTCATCTTTATCGGATTTCGAAAAATGATCAGAGATTCTCGAATTTTCGAGTAATTTTGTTACTCATTTATGCTTGAAACCCTCATTACTTCTAAAACGCGTATCCGACTCTTGCATACGTTTTTTCTGAACGCCCAAAATGAAGCCTATCTGAGGGGTCTGGAAGCAGAATTGGGCGAATCGACCAACAGTATCCGGATCGAATTAAATCGTTTATTGCGGGCGCGTTTACTCTTGTCGGTTACCCGTGGAAACAGACGTTTTTACAGGGCTAACCCAAATCACGCTTATTTTGAGGACTTGCAGCAAATTGTGAGAAAAGAAGCAGGAATACCTGAAATATTAGAAACCCTGCAACCCTTTTTAAATTCGATGCAAGCCATTTATCTTTCCGGCGATTTATGTAAGGGTATTCCAACGGATATTGTGGATCTTATTCTTGTTGGCAAACCCGATCAGAAATCCATGCTGAAACAATTCTCAAAACTGGAAAAACTAAAAAGCCGGAAATTCCGTTTCATCCTATTCAACCAATTAAAGGATAAAAGATTACATAAACTCATAGAGGACGAAAGGCCTCTGTTGTTGTGGGAACGAAAAAAATGAAGATGTACGAGGAATTGATTGAAAAAAAAGAGAAACTGGCCGTTGTTGGCCTGGGGTATGTGGGACTGCCGCTGGCCCTTGCATTTGCCAAAAAAATGAAAGTGATTGGTTTTGATATCAACGCGGAGCGCATTGCACTGATGCAGTCAGGCCAGGATCCATCCCGCGAAATCGAAAGAGAGGCTTTTCAGCATGCAGAGATGGAATTTACAACAGATGTGGATGTCTTGAGGTCTGCGAAATTTTATATTGTTGCTGTCCCCACACCGGTTGATCATCACAAAGTACCGGATCTTAAACCTCTGCTTTCGGCATCAAACTCAATAGGCCAGGTATTAAAGAACGGCGATTATGTGATTTATGAATCGACGGTATATCCCGGATGTTCCGAAGAGGATTGCCTACCTATTTTGGAACAGATTTCCGGACTGAAGATGGGCAAGGATTTCAAAATGGGTTATTCTCCGGAACGCATCAATCCGGGCGATAAATCCAAACCTCTTGAAAGCATTTTAAAAATTGTTTCTGGAAGCGATCCGGAAGCCCTGGAGGAAATCGCCGCAGTTTATGGTAGTATCATTACTGCAGGCGTTTATAAAGCACCCAGTATAAAAGTCGCAGAAGCCGCTAAAGTGATTGAAAACAGTCAGCGGGATCTGAATATTTCGTTTGTAAATGAATTGGCCATCATCTTTGATAAAATGGGAATCGATACCCGCGAAGTACTCGATGCAGCTGCAACAAAATGGAATTTTTTGAAATATTTTCCGGGCCTGGTCGGTGGCCACTGCATCGGCGTTGATCCCTATTATCTGGTTCACAAATCCAAACAATTGGGCTATGACCCTGAAGTGATCCTGAGCGGTCGCAGAATCAATGACCGAATGCCGGCTTTTGTTGCTAAAAAACTCGTTCAATTGCTCATCTCCAAAGGCAAAAATCCCAGCGAATGCAAAGTATTGATTTGCGGGATCACCTTTAAAGAAAATGTTTCCGACATCCGCAATTCGAAAGTAGCCGATTTATTTGATGAATTGCGAGGCTATTCGGTCAATGTGGACGTAGTAGATCCACATGCAGATGCCGAAGAGGTCAAACATGAATATGGAATTGAAATCAAAGACACTCCGGAAAGCGATTACGATGCCATCATTCTGGCAGTAGCGCATGATATCTATAAAAAAACGGCACCAGATAAATTTATTTCAATGATGCGGCAAGAACCTATCATCATTGATTTGAAAGGCTTATACAATAAATCCGAAGTCAACAGCACCTATTGGAGACTTTAATCTACAAGAAATGAAAATCAGCATCATAGGAACGGGATATGTCGGATTGGTAACGGGAACTTGTTTTGCAGAGACCGGCAACCAGGTTTTATGTTTGGATATCGATGCCCAAAAAATTGAACGCTTGTCTGCAGGCGAAATTCCCATTTTTGAACCTGGTCTCGACATCCTCTTTGAGAGAAATGTCAAGGAAGGCCGACTACATTTTACTACGGAACTCGATCAGGCCGTTGCTTTTGGAGATATTTTGTTTTTAGCCTTACCAACCCCACCCGATGAGGATGGGTCTGCTGATTTGAGATTCATCTTAACGGCGGCACAGAATATCGCCGACCGGATCCGAAAATATACCATCGTCGTCAACAAAAGTACGGTTCCCGTTGGGACAGCAGAAAAAGTTTACTCAATATTGAGTAATAAACTTGATCAAAATTTGTTTGATGTCGTAAGTAATCCAGAATTTTTAAGAGAGGGAGTTGCCGTTGACGATTTTATGAAACCGGATCGCGTTGTCATTGGAAGCCAATCTGCCAGGGCTACTCAAAAAATGGAAGAACTATATGAGCCTTTTGTCAGACAAGGAAATCCCATTTTTATCATGGACCTTCGAAGCGCTGAACTCACCAAATATGCGGCCAACGCCTACCTTGCCATGCGCATCAGTTTTATGAACGAACTGGCTAATCTTTGCGACCAAACAGGGGCCAATGTTGATTTGATTCGCAAAGGAATTGGTTCCGACAATCGCATCGGCAAAAGATTTCTTTTTCCCGGAGTGGGATATGGCGGTTCTTGTTTTCCAAAAGATGTTAGAGCACTGCACAAAACCGCGCAGGAACATAATTCCCCTTTTCACATTCTGGAGGCAGTTATGAAAGTCAATGACCAACAAAAGAAATTATTGGCTTTAAAAATTAAAAATTATTTCAAGGGCCAATTGCATAACAAAACCATGTCCGTTTGGGGCCTTGCTTTCAAACCCAATACCGATGATATCCGCGAAGCACCTGCAATGGAAATCATCAACGAATTACTCGACTGGGGTATCGAACTGCGCGTTTATGATCCCGAAGCCATGGAGCATATGAAATCCATTTACCATCAAAAACTCTATTTTGCAAAAGATATGTACGACGCTTTAGATGGTGCAGATGCTTTGATCCTGGTAACCGAATGGAATGTTTTCAGATCTCCTGATTTTGAAGAAATGAAAAGAAGGATGAAAGCACCAGTGGTCTTTGATGGTAGAAATGTTTTTGAACATAACAGGATGTCAGAACTGGGATTTGAGTATATAAGTATGGGCAGACATTAATTATTTAAGAATAAAATAAGAATCATGAGTATCAAGTTGCATATGGTGGATCTCGCCACCCAGTATGAAAAAATAAAACCGGAAATAAAAGCGGCGCTGGACGAAGTGCTCGATTCTACAATATTTATCGGTGGTCCAAAAGTCAATGCATTCCGTCAAAATCTGGAGGCCTATCTGCAGGTCAAACATGTAATCCCATGTGCAAATGGAACCGATGCATTACAAATTGCTTGCATGGCATTGGGACTACAGCCGGGGGATGAGGTGATTGTTCCTGCATTTACTTATGTAGCTACTGCAGAAGTCATTGCTTTATTACAGCTAAAACCGGTCATGGTCGATGTTTATGTAGATGATTTTAACATAAACACGGAAGCCATCCGCGAAAATATCAGTCCGCGAACCAAAGCCATTGTTCCCGTTCATTTATTCGGCCAATGTGCCGACATGGAGACCATCATGCAGATTGCATCAGAACACCATCTTTTTGTCATTGAAGATAATGCGCAGGCCATAGGTTCAGCCTATACATTTAAAAATGGAACTGTTCAAATGGCAGGGGCGATTGGACACATTGGCTGTACTTCTTTTTTTCCATCTAAAAATCTTGGTTGTTATGGCGATGGTGGAGCTATGTTTACGCAAGATGATCAAATTGCCAACCAACTCCGGATGATTGCCAATCATGGCCAGAGTGCAACGCGGTATTATCACGATGTAGTTGGAGTGAACTCCAGACTGGATGCAATGCAGGCGGCCATACTTGATGTCAAATTAAAATATCTCGATGCCTATATCAATGCGCGAAGAGCTGCTGCCGATTATTACGATCAGGCATTTAGCGGTCATCAGGCATTGATCACGCCTTATCGCAATGCACATTCCCGTCATGTTTTTCATCAATATACTTTGCGCGTAACCAACGGAAAGCGGGATGCACTCAAAGAATATCTGGATCTTAAAAGCATACCCAATGCGATTTATTATCCGGTGCCTTTGTATCATCAGAAAGCTTACCAGGCGTATTCGGGAGGCATTGAAAAACTTCCGGTTACGGAATTATTATGTAAGGAAGTTATATCATTGCCTATGCATACGGAACTCACAGCTGAAATTCAGGATGTCATTATTGGCGAAGTGCTTGCTTTCTTAAAGGATTCATAATGGAACAAGAATATTACGCACATCCATCGGCCGTTATTGACGAATCTTGTAGCATCGGAAAAGGTACCAGGATCTGGCATTTCTCACATATCATGTCGGGATGTCAGATTGGAGAAAATTGCAACCTGGGTCAAAACGTGGTAATTTCTCCGGAAGTTATTTTGGGAAACAATGTCAAAGTACAAAACAATGTTTCGATTTATACGGGCGTCGTGTGTGAAGATGATGTTTTTCTGGGACCCTCCATGGTTTTTACCAATGTGGTCAATCCGAGAAGCGCTGTCAACAGAAGAGGTCAATACGAACGAACGTTCGTTAGGAAGGGTGCAACCATAGGAGCGAATTCGACCATTGTGTGCGGACATGAAATCGGTGCGTTTGCATTTATTGGAGCTGGTGCGGTAGTTACCAAAGATGTACCTGCTTACGCATTGGTCATTGGAAATCCTGCCCGGCAAAAAGGTTGGATGAGTGCTTTCGGACATAAGTTAGTATTTGATGCTGCAGGTGAGGCCACATGTCCCGAATCCGGAGAAAAGTATAAGTTGATTAATGGACAAGTAGATAAACATTCATGAGTAAAAAATTTGCGCTAGGCCCGGGGCCCCCCCCCCCCCCCCCCCCGGGGGGGCGCCCACGGGGGGGCCCGGGCGGGGCCCGCCCGCCGGCGAAAAAAAAAGGGCCCGCGGAAAAAAAACCCCCCCCCCCCCCCGGGGGCGGCCGCCGGGGCGGGGGGGCCCCCCCCCGGCCCCCCACCGGGGGGGGGGGGGGGCGGCCCGGCGGCGGGTGGGTGCGGGCCCCCCCGCCCCGGGGCGCCCCGCCCCCCCCCCCCCCCGGGGCCGGGGCGGGGCCCCGCCCCTTCTGGGGGCACCCCCCCCCCTTTAACCCCGGGGAAAAAGGCGCCCGGGGGGGGGGGGGGGGCGGGGGGGGGGGGGGGGTGCGCCCCCGCGGGCGGCCGCCCCCCCCCCCCCCCCCCCCCCCCCAAGGGGGCAAACCCGCCCGGGAAGAGGGGGGGGAACAGGGGCGGCAGCCCGGAGACCCCCCCCCGGGGGGGGGGGGGGGGGGGGGGCGGGGGGGGGGGGGGGAGGAGGGGGCCGGCGGCCCGGGGGGTTGGGGTGGCCCCTTGGGGGGTTGGGGGGGGGGCTTTGGGGCCCCCCCCGGGGGGCTTCGGCCCCCCCCCGGGGGGGGGGGGGGGGCGCCCCCCCCCCCGAGCAAAAAAGCCCCGGCCCCCCTTTCCTTTTTAAACTACGCCCCCCGCCCCCCCGGGGGGGGGGGGGGGGGGGGGGGGCCCCCCCCCCCCCCCGGGGGCGGAGGGGGAATCCTGGTCCAGGGGGGGGCCCCCCCCCCCGCCCCCCCCGGCGCCGCGGGGGGGCTTGGGGGGGCCCCGGCTTCCCCCCCCGACGCCCCCCCCCGGCCCCCCCGGGCGCCGGCGAACCACCCCCGGGGGGGGGGCCCCGGGCGGGGGGGCGGGGGGCGCCGGGGGGGGCGCCAGGGGGGGCGAAGGATTTCCCCCCCCCTGCTCCGGCGGCCGCGCGGAAGGGGAAGGCGGGCCCCGCGGGGGGGGGGGGGGGTTGAGGCCGGCGCGCTGGCGGGGGGGGGGGGATTAAGCCATCACTGTCCTTGTCCATTGAGTATTTATGCATTCCTCCTTCTCTTAAACAGTAATAAAACGCAGTATCAGTTGCTGGTGGACCGATCGGCTGTTGCTGAGGAAGTGAAACAGCTCATGACGGGCCTGAATTCGCATGGTTGCCTTTGGCTACAAAAATTGCTCCCCACTAAAATATTGATAATACATATTCTCTGCCCATTGTTCCACAACTGATTCGTCACTTATGTTTCGTAAATGTTTTAATATCAATAATGAAGTCATCAATCTTATTGGCTTTGCAGGCCTTCCCATTCCAGGAGAATACAATTTGGAAAACTCCTCTTCGAAGATTGACCATCTAATTTTATTTGATAAAATAACTAATGAATGATGCAAATCAATTTGATTCTCAATTCTGGTGCTAAATGGCAACACATGGAGATATCCAAGAATTTTACGCTTCATAGGCCACCAAATTGCGAAGATTTGGTCCGTTACGATAAAAGGATACCATTTGGCTTAGCAAAAGAGTAATCCAGCTATTTGTAATATTAATTGGTTAACCTCATTGATTAAAGTAAGTTGCCTAAAGTCAACATAATCCGAAATCAAGTTTTAATTAATTTTGGGTTAAGAGAAATTTAATTGCAAAAGTTTCTTTGACTTTATAATTGAGGTTGTACATTTGGACAACTTGTGTTATCTTTGCACAAGATGAGCAAAAGGAAGATTAGAGAGATTTTCTTATATAAAGATTACTTTTCTAACTTTTATAAAATTCAAAATCAAAAGGTCAAAGAAAAGATTATTTGGACTTTAAAATTAATCGAAGAAATTGAGTATGTTCCCGAAGACTATTTAAAGCACCTGGAAGGTACAAAGGGTCTTTATGAAATACGAATTAAACATGGAAGCAATAATTTTAGAATACTTTGATTCTTTGATAAAGGGAAATTAATTGTTCTAGCTAATGCCTTCCAAAAGAAATCTCAAAAAACCCCCAAGTCCGAAATTTTGAAAGCATATAAAATAAGAGAATTATATGAAAAAGAAAAATAATTTAAAATCCCTGGATCAATTTGTTGAAGAACAATTTGGAAAAGAGGGAACGTCAAAAAGAAATAAACTTGAAAGAGGATTTGAATCTTTTAAAATCGGTGTATTATTGCAACAAGCAAGAATAGAAAAAGGTCTTACACAAGAGGAATTAGCAGAAAGGTGTGGAACAAACAAAGGGTATATTTCCAAAGTTGAAAATGATGTTAAGGAAGTTAGGATTTCGACACTCCAAAAAATAGTTGAATTAGGATTAGGCGGGCAACTCAAACTTTCAATCAAACTCTAAACTACAGATTAAGTGAAGGAAGCGGCATATAATTTGAGTTGGATGCAAACAAAGCAATCTTCTGCTTTTGCAGGATATAAATTTGAAGATTGGATGCACGTTTTTTGTGATCAAAGACATATTGAAGTTTCTGTCTTATTCAAGTTATGAAATAATGACGGAAATATTAGCCATCATACCTGCACGATCGGGATCAAAACGCTTACCGGGTAAGAATTTGCGCTATTTGGGAGCAAAAACCCTGGTGCAATATGCTATGGATGCAGCACTGGAATCAAAAAGCTTAAGCAAAATTATTTTAAGTTCAGATGCAGATGTTATACTTGAATTAAGTTTGGCTTATGGACCCCAAATATGCGCCATCAAAAGGCCAGAGCAAATTTCACAAGATGATTCTCCGGCGATAGAATATGTAGAACATGCACTTCAGGAAATGACAATGTTAGGTCATTCATTTCCCGATTATGTGGTCATTATCCAACCGAGCAGTCCTTTTACAAAAGGCATAGATATCGATGCTTGTATTGAAGCCATGGAAAAATTGAATGCAGATTGTGCGGCCAGTGTCAGAGAAATTGAATTTGATTTACACCCATCAAAATTAAAATGTATTCAGGAAGGAAAATTAATTCCATATTTTGAAAATGAAGCGGACAAGATGGCCAGGCACTTGCTTCAAAAAGTATATGTACGCAATGGATCGGTATATGTGAGCCGAATGCAGCTCATTCAATCAGGATCCATATTAAATAACTCCTGTGCAGCTTATATCATGCCACCTGAACGTTCGTTAGACATCAACGATGCATTGGACTGGGAGTTTGCAGAATTTATGATGAACAAACAAACTATTAATAAACTGAATAATGATTTTTAAATCTGAAATAAATGAAAGAATTCAAACCAAAAATATGGTAGCCTGTTCATGAAAAAAATAATTCAGGTAGTCGGCGCGCGGCCCAATTTTATGAAAGTGGCTCCTATACATAGGGCTATTTTGGAAATACCTGATTGGGATTCCTGCATCGTGCATACTGGGCAGCATAGGGATGTCAACATGAGCGATATCTTTTTCAAACAATTGCAATTGAATGAGCCGAGACATTTTTTAGGTGTCAAATCCGGTAGCCATACACAAATGACGGCAGATATTATGTTGGCTTTTGAAGGCATACTGGATCTTGAAAAGCCGGACCTTGTCATTGTCGTTGGTGATGTAACCTCAACCCTGGCCTGTGCACTAACAAGTGTTAGGTGTGGAATACCGGTAGCACATGTAGAAGCCGGACTTCGGAGTTGGGATCGTAATATGCCGGAAGAGATCAACCGAATCCTTACCGATCAGTTGAGTGATGTTTTATTTACAACGGAAGGAAGTGGTGCCAAAAATCTTTTGCAGGAAAATATTCCTGAGCACAAAATACATTTTGTAGGAAACTGTATGATCGATTCTCTGATCCGTATCTTGCCATTTGCACAACATCAGGAACATTGCAGCCGATGGGGATTATTGCGTGGATCTTATGCATTGATGACCATGCACCGGCCCACCAACGTCGATACAGAAATAGGACTTCGTAAAATCATTCAAATTGTTGAATGCATCTTGAAGGAAATCCCGGTAGTTTTTCCGGTTCACCCCCGAACGCGAAACAGGCTGATGGAATTTGGACTGTGGACAAGTCTGGAGCAACAAAAAGGATTGTTTCTCACGGAACCTCTTGGTTATATAGAATTCATTTCTTTATTGAACGACAGTAGATTTATTCTAACGGATTCCGGCGGCATTCAGGAAGAATCTACTTTTCTAAAAATACCTTGTCTCACCTTTCGCAAAACGACCGAACGGCCGGTAACAGTAGAAGTAGGTAGCAACAGGATGATTTCAGATTTATCTATGGAATCAGTTCATCGAAGCGTACTGGGAATTTTAACAGGTCAGACCCTACCATCTGAAATTCCCGAACTCTGGGATGGTCATGCCGGGAAGAGGATTGTGGAAGTATTGTTGAGAGGGAAAATGTGAGTATCATTTGAAACTGAGTTTACTGATCTGACAATACTCTAAAATTTGTTGAAAGTCAGCCGTAAGCAATGAGTTGTTATGGCCTATCTACCAAGTAATTCAATTCGACGACACCGGAAGTAAAGGATTTGCTAGAGAGTAGTTTTAGTTTTATTTTGTCTTGAATGTCTACAAACAAGGGGATGCCCTGGCCGAGAATAATCGGATTTACAAAAAGCCAAAAGCCGTCAATTAAATTCAATTGGATCAGTGAATGAGTTGCAGTGGGGCTACCAAAAAGCAAAATGTCTTTACCTGGCTGTTGTTTTATTTCGTTAATTCTGTCTGGTAGATTGTCACTCAAAATTGTTGTATTGATCAAACCCGTATTTTCTATTGTTTTTGATAGAACAAGCTTTTGAACTTTACCATACCACTTAGAATGTTCAATTTCGTGTTGGCTCGCTGTCGGTTTGTCTCCAGCGGTAGGCCAGTAACTTTCCATCATTTGGTATGTGACCCGTCCATAAAGAGCAGTGTCACCTCCGCGAATCCGGAGACCAACATGATTAAAAATTTCTTCATCAACTTTAACCCAGTTAAGTTCGCCATTGGGTCCTGCTACAAAGCCGTCAAGCGAAATGTGCATGAAGGAAATTAGTTTTTTCATATGGGTCGCAATTAAATTATTGTCTTGAGATTGAAACGATTTTTAGGATAAACGGAAACGGCATGCCAATATACGTTGCACCGACAAATCAATTGTTGCCAAAGCTAAAATTTAATTTTGAATTAGAGAAAATAATTTCCCGATGCACCGGTAAAAAATAATTCACGTTTTTTGGATGAGAAATCTCTGTGCTCTGCTCGTGGCGAACCCCATTCTTCGATGACATTTTCAATTAATTTGGATTTTGTCAGGGATCCCAAATGGTCAAAATATGTATTAAATTATTTATTTTTTCGAAGATGATTAGATAATTATCAATGACTTTAATTCTTTTGCTTTAATCGACTGTTGATTTGCCTTTGTAGGAAACTTAAAAACTAGTCAAGGTATCAGGCGAAGCGGTTGTATATGAGGCTAATGTTGAAAGGTAATGAACACATTAAGTAAACGCCCCATGAAAGATTGACAATATTAGATTTGCCCATAATAATATAATGATGTTTGCCTTAAAGAGATTGCTGAACAACTTCGTTATTCGGGGATTGTTGTGCCAAAAGACATAGCGTTGAAAGCATCGTAACGGGTGGGCAGGAGTTTGGGTGGAGAGACATTTGGAAAGAGCAACATATTTAGCACAACCAACACTTTGAAACGATTGGAATAACGAGGGTATGAATCGATGATTGAATACTACTTGAAAACTTACTCCATGCCAACTACGAGGCACATGTACTCGGTGATCTGAGAGACGTATCCTGTTATTTTCTTTTGGCAGAAACAATTACTTGATTAGTGGTAGTTTTTATTTTTCAGCTCGTTTTTTATAGTCCTTTACGATAAAGTAAATTGATATTATAAATATGATGAGATAAAGAAAGTCTAAAGCTGGATCTTCAAATCTAAGATTTATAAAGTCAAAATGTTTAAATAATATCCAACCCAATATAAATGCTATAAATATAAAAAATAAGCTTATTCCTTTTTTATTTTCCATATTGTTAATGTTTTATTAGAAATTCAATGAATGATCCTAAAAGTAATGCAGTCAAGGAAAATGATATCATTCCTAAAATGTATGCAAAGAAGGCTTTTGCATAATTGATAATATTACTTTTTCCAAAAAAATGTCCAACTGCCCAGCTTGTGTAAATAAATCCAATAACACCCGCAATTTGCATGATCTTAATGTGTATCAAAGCTTGAATAATTCCGAAAACGGAATAAATTAACATTCCCATTCCCATCACAAAACAAAGTAGAATTAGGATTTCAAAGATGTTGAAATTGTGCTTTTTGAAAAATAGTCTTGTCCATAATGCAATAAAAACGCCCATAATAATATTTGCATAACCGTAGTGTTCTTGAACCCATTTAAAAATCTCTGTCGTTGCTGATTTTTTGTTGTCAAAGTATTTTACATAACCGTCTTCAAAATGAAAAAAGTAATTGCATAAAGAGTAGATCAATGAAGTTACGATAATAAAAATAATAGGTTTAACAAGTCGGCTTCTGTTTTCTGAAAGATAATTCCTTATGTTTTGGCCTGGATTTGTAAGTAGTTCTTTAATGGTATATAAAATTCCACGTTCAAAATGCAATACGTGTTCAATTTCGTGAATAATGTAAAGTCTGTCAATTCTTTTAAGCTTTGTCGGGTGTCCGCAATTTGGACAAAAATTTGAATCTAATTCGTTGTTACAGTTCTTACAGTTCATTTTATTTACAAAATATTTTGTCAATTTGTTTGTTTGCAGTCAGTTCGTCAAAATGACCGCTAATTTGCCAGTGTTGCTACCGATCCACTCCCCCAATTTCCTTGCAAAAGCCAAGTTAAATATTTTCTGCCAAACGTGAATGATAAATTTATCATTGGCATGGAGGTAATACATGGTTAGCTACCGTGCTCCGCTTTATGGAAACAGTTTGTAAATATCATTTTTAGGTGTAATTATGATAAAACTTATTTTGTTCTCATTAATCTTACAAAACCCAGTCTGTATTCTCCTATTTTACCCGAAAGTATGATTTGATCCCGTTAGTTTTGATATGTTCTTAAGCGCTCGTAATGAATTAGAAATTTCAATTGGTTAGATTATTTTCTCGACTTTTGAAGCAATTCTTTATCCTTTACTTTGCCAAGGTATTTCTCAAAAGACTTTTCATACTCAATGATCCTTGGCTTATCAATTTTTTAAAAATTGTACGTTTAGGAACAGTCTAATCTGTTTTACTTGAATCCATTTCATTAACACTCTGTTTTTTAGCAAGTTTTGAGTGAATTTTACTGTTTTGATGGGCTGTTCAAATCAATATTGTGCTCATAGCCAAATTTTAAGAAAGTAATGAATTTAATTTATTTATTAAATTGATTGGTATCAGGACTAACGCGGCTATAACCGATAAAACGCTTCTGAATTTATGAAGTGTTGGCAGGATATATGTTTCCTTAAATATGTAAAAAAATAAATCTCTGAAATACTTTGATGGTTTTAATTTTGCGAACGCCCATATTTTCCATTTTTAAAATAAAGATGCAAGCTGGCTTGCTTGTATAAATGCTTTATAAATTGGGAATTAAGGCAAGATGGAGACCTTGAGTTGATGAATACCCTATTGAATTCGAAGAGATAAATTCATGAGCTGCTTTAAACAAATTGTTGTTTTGAAAAATGAGTCGTAGTTTTCTTGACATAAGGGAATTAAATACCGAAGTAATATTGGATCTCATTACTAAAATTAAATTCTAATTTTGTTGTCTAAAGTATGCAGGACTTACGACTGCTGCTATTCATCATTAATGATAATAAACAGCATAAAAATTTTACACTGAGCACATTTTTGCTATACTTCAATACGCTACGGCGCCTGAAATGGTCGCAATTCCTGCATTTATTGTGGTATCGCTTGATCAAAAAACATTTTATTAAATTCAAAAATTACAACAAATACGATCAATTTTCCCTTCATCCTGAGTTCGTTAGCAGTTTGGTGTATCCGATGGAGGCAAAATACCGGGAAAATAGCGGATTTATCATTTTTCATCGGGCACAGCGTTTTGATGGATGTCCCGATTGGAGTTTTCAGGGATATGGCAAATTGTGGAATTACCACTTACAGTATCTCGAGGTTTTGATGGATGATTCTCTTGCTTCGGACTTGCGTATGCAGTGGTTGTTGAATCTTTCTCAACAACTGATTCAAGGATCATTGAAACAGGAACCCTATCCCGTATCCATGAGAATCATTTACAGCTTGCAATTTTTGTCTAAATACCCTGCATCTGATCCCATCATCAAAACTGCTATACAAACTCAAATAGCCTACTTAGAGGATAATTTGGAAACACATCTGTCGGGAAATCATTTAATGGAAAACTACCTCTCGTTAGTTTTCGCCCACATGGCATTAAGGCATCCTACCAAACTAAATTATTTTGTAAATAATCTGATAAAAGAACTGGATTCACAAATTCTGGATGATGGTGCTCACTATGAGTTATGTCTGAGTTATCATGCGGCTATTTTCTGCCGCCTTTCCGGAATCATTCAACTGCTACGTAATTCTGAATATGATGCTCAGCGTCTGATGATATTGGAAGGTTATGCCGGTAAGATGTATACCTGGATGAATAGTATAACTCTAGGATTCAACATTTTTCCCCTGATCAATGATTCTGTTGCCTGGCCTCTTGAAAATTGGATGGCGATTCGCAAGCTCGCTATGGAGATGGGTTTGGATCATAAAAATCTCCACCTATCAGATAGTGGTTACAGATGGCTGCATAATGAGCCTTATCAATTGTTGATGCGCACTGCTCCTTTTTTGGTGCAGCATCAGCCTGGGCACCAACATGCAGATTATTTGAACATCTGTTTATACTTGGGTACAGAGCCCATACTGATTGATCCGGGTATTTCTACTTATGAGGGTAATGAAGAGCGCTTAAAGCAAAGAGGAACTTCAAATCACAATCTGATAGTTGAAAATTTGGAAGATAATCAATCGGAAATATGGTCAGCTTTTAGAATGGGGAGAAGGGCAAAGGTGAAATGCATCGAAAGCGGGCCTGAAAAATTATATTCAAAAGTCAGATGGTATCAGGGACATGTTCACCATCGAAGGATTGAAAAAGTAATTGATGGCTTGCAAATATGGGATACATTTGAAAGTACAAAGCTTAAAGATCAAAAAGGAATTGCGATCTTTCATTTTGATGGGGCAGTAGGCGAAATCAAGGTCGATAGTGCAAGTATTCATTTGGTAGAAAAAGCGATCACTTTCCATTTTTTTGGTGCAGAATCCATTACCAAACAAACGTATCTTCAAAATTTTGGTTTTAATGATTCGAGAAAGGCAGAACGCATAATGGTGTATTTTTGCGGACAGCTCCAAACCAAAATTAGCCGGAAGCCTTGAAAAAAATTGTTTATTTAACCTATCACTATCCGCCGGATCTAAGCGCAGGTTCTTTCAGGAATCATGCACTTTCACTTGCATTGTCGGATATGGTTGATGGCCATGCTGAAATTCATTTGTTTTGTACACAACCAAACAGATATTCAAACTTCAAGGAAACAGCTTTGGAATTCGAGCAAAAGGACAATTTGCACATTTACAGGCTCCATGTATCTCAACACGGCAACCGCTTCTGGGGTCAGATTCGATCCTTTTACGAATTCGAGAGACAGGTAAAAGTGCTGGTAAAAAAAATCAATCCTGATTTCATTTTTGCTTCTTCATCAAAATTATTTACTGCATATCTGGCTTATAAACTTTCTCAAAGAGGACAAATAAAGTATTATATTGATTTAAGAGATTTATTTGCTGAGAACTTAAAAGAATTTATAAGGATACCATTATTAAATGAGTTGCTAAGCTTTACTGTACGCCATTTTTTTGAAAAACCCTGTTTGATGAATGCATCGCATATTAACATCAATTCTGGTGGTTTTCAAAGCAATATTCCCAAAGGATTTAAAGGTAGCACCAGTTTTTATCCAAATGGAATTGACGATGCATTTTTAAATTGGAAAAAAGATTCCGTAAATACGGAGGGAAAAAAACTGATTTGTTATGCAGGTAATATTGGAGAAGCACAGGGATTGCATCACATAGTGCCGGCACTTGCAAAAAAACTTGAGGGACGTTTCACGTTTTTATTGATTGGCGATGGTTCTGCTAAAAATAAATTACAAACAGCTTTAGACGAGTTTCAAGTGAGCAATGTAGAATGGCATCTCCCTGTCAATAGAGATGCATTACTTCATTATTATCTGAAATCAGATTATTTGTTTTTACACCTGAATGATTTTAAATCATTGGAAAAAGTACTGCCCTCTAAACTTTTTGAATATGCATCCGGTAATCTGCCGATTTTGGCAGGAGTAAAGGGATATGCGAAAGAATTTATTGAAAAAGAAATAAAAAGTAATTATTTTATTTTTAATCCCGGAGATGTGGATGCCGTTGTAAACTATCTGGAAAACGATAAATATCAATTGTTGTCGAGACCTGATTTTATAGAGAAGTATAAGCGCAACCATATCACTTTGGATATGGCTACATCAATACTTCAAAGTATGCGAAATTGACATGAGAAGATGTAAAATAGCTATCGTAGCGAACTCTTGCTGGAATATTTATAATTTCAGAATGGAATTGATCCTGCATCTAGCAGAAATGGGCCATTACGTGTTTGTTTACGCACCGGAAGATCATTATACTTCGAAATTGAAATTTCCTGAAGTGATTCATTTTCAGAAGTTACAGCTGTTAGAGGCGAAAGGACTAAATCCATTTCGTGATATTTTATGTTTAATCGAATTGTATAGAATTTTTAAAAATTTAGAACCGGATATCGTATTGAATTATACCATCAAACCTAATATTTATGGTAGTCTGGCTGCAGGATGGCTTGGTATTAAGGCCGTTTCAAATCTTACCGGTCTGGGATTTACAGCCGGCAAACCAAACTTGTTGCGCAATGTGATCTTGCAATGTTATAAATGGGCTTTAAGCAAGAACACAGAGATCGTGTTTCATAATGAAGAAGATTTATGGTGGTTTCGAAATCGAAAATTAATTGGGCAAAACCGGGGTAAGGTCATTTCTGGAAGTGGGGTAAATGCAGAACATTTTAAATGTGAAAGGCAGAGAAAAGTTTCAACTCCATTTGTTTTCATTTTTGTGGGAAGAACTCGAAAGGAAAAAGGGATCATAGAATTTTTATCTGCAGCGGAAATATTGGCACAGGATCATCCTGAAATTCAATTTTGGATTGTTGGTGCCCATGACCATAATTCAATGGATATCAATACGCATTCTATTTTAAATGGCTATAAAAATAAAGGGGCATTTTACTTTTTTGGATTTGAACAAGATGTACGAAAAAGATTGTCTGAGGCAAATGTATTTGTTTTACCATCATATCGGGAAGGTAGATCGAAAGCGATGTTGGAGGCTATGGCAATGGAATTACCTGTGATTACGACATCAGTGGCCGGATGCAAACAAACGATCGTACAGGATGTGCATGGATTTATTGTTCCACCCAAAGATGCATTAGCTTTGTCGATAGCTATGAAAAGGATCATGACTTTGTCCGATGAAGAATTGTCGGCTATGGGAAAGAGATGCCGACAATGTGTTTTGGATGAATTTGAATCGAAACACATTTTTGCAGCTTATGATGAAATCATCGAAAATGCGATGAAGAAATCTAATTAAACACGGAGGAACATCTATGAGTATTTTTTTTAAAAAAATTCAAAGAAATAGATCGTATTATAAAAACAGGATTGAAGAGATACTGAAGGAATTTCCGATTGCTCATGAAAGGGTTTTGGATCTGGGTTGTGGCGAAATGTTGCTTCGCGAATTTTTAATAGATCAAAGTTGTCATTACACAGGTGTAGATCAGCTTCCTTTTGAAAACAAGGAAAATTTTGTTTGCAGTGACATCCTGGACTTTGAATTAAAACAGGGGCAATTCGATATTATATTTTTATTAGGAGTTATCGATCATATGCCAATCCGGGAGAAAGAAATAGTTATGGAACGCATACAAGAAAATTTTACAAAAGCGCTGGTGATCAGCCAGTTTAATCCCAGTAACTTTGTGTTTCGATTTTTATTTCCGGATAAAAAAGAAGTAGATTTGGAGCAGTGGTTCAAGGAACACCATATCCTAAAAATAGCCTTATTTAAATTTCCATTTTTTCAAAGAGTCTTCAGGCTCAGCCCAGAATTATCTTTTACGAAATTCATTGCAACGGAGTATATATATTTGATCAGGAAGGAGACTAAATAAAATCTGAGACAATTTGTTTTAATAGCTGCTGCGCTAATTCTAATTTATCATTGGTAATTACATAATCGAAATGCCTGGCATAATCCAACTCGGAATTAGCTTTTTGTAATCTTTTTTCAATGGATTCTATAGAATCGGTACCTCTGGAAACCAATCTATTTTTAAGAACTTCAATACTGGATGCTTTTACGAAAATACTGAGGGTCTCATAGTTGTTATAACTTTCGATATTATAGGCTCCTTTGACATCAATATCGAGTAATGGAATTTTACTTAAACTCCAGATTCTGCTCATTTCACTCTTCAGTGTACCGTAATAAAGATCTGTATATACTTCCTGGTATTCAAAAAATGCATGATTACTAACGTTCGTTAGGAACTGATCCTTGTCCATAAAGTAATAATCTTTCCCATTAGTTTCGCCGGCTCTGGCAGGGCGAGTCGTTGCGGATACAGAAAACAATAGCTGATCAAATGTTTGTAACAGAAATCTGGCCAGGGTTGTTTTTCCGGACCCGGATGGAGCCGTGAGAATGATGATTTTACCGCTTTCCATTAAAGAATATTCGACATTTGTTCCTTTATTTTTTCAAGCTCATCTTTCATATTGACCACCAATTTTTGAATAGGTGAATACTGAGCTTTGGATCCGAGTGTATTGATTTCGCGACCGATCTCCTGACTTATGAAATTGAGTTTTCTGGATTTAATAATACCATTAATATTTAATTCTTCCAAAAAGTATACGCAGTGTTGTTTGAGTCGAACTTTTTCCTCGGTGATATCAAGTCTTTCGAGATAATAAATAATTTCCTGTTCAAAACGATTGCGGTCGATAGCTTCAGAATCAAGATTGGATTCAATGGTTTTTTTGAGTTTTTCTTTCAAGATCGATAGGCGATCTGTATCAAGTGCTTCTACTTTTTGTAAATGGTCTAGAATGAATTGTGTGCGAAGGGCCATATCATTGCCTATCATGGTCCCTTCAATAGATCTGAAATCGTTTAATTTTTCGATAGCCTCCAATAATAAGTCAACTGTATATTTATACTGTTGGGCCGAAATCAAGGTTTCCTGAGCCGAGATGACATTTGGAAACTTGAGAATGGCGTTAAGGATATCGGAGTGACTCAGGTCAATAGATGTCGAAAGTTGTTGAATCTGATTGTAAAAATTCATAAACAATGGTTTATTGAGCGTAAACTCTTCGCTCATACCATTGGAATCGATGGAAATATTGAGATCTAATTTTCCCCGGATCACTTTATCATTCAGAATTTTACGGATATCGAGTTCGTGCTGGCGGTAACTATTGGGTAATTTTAAGCGGAAGTCACTGACTTTTGAGTTGATACAACGGAGTTCAATAACGATTTCTCTACCCTCAAAATGTCCTTTTGCGTTTCCGAACCCGGTCATCGATAATAACATATTCTTCTTTTTTGAGCCGCTAAGGTAGGATTATTTCGTTAGTAATTCATGGCTCAAAGCCCCGTAAACCTTAGCTATCTTGTTGATATAGAAAAAGTTATAATATATAATTTAAAATAAAAAAAGCTATAAAAGTTTTGAGAACCAAATTAAATTGCGAAATTTGCCACGCTCTTTTAGGGCGGTTATTCATAACTATCTAAATATCAAGCAAATGAGAAAAGCTGATCTGGTAGCATTGATTTCAGAAAAATCCGGGGTACCCAAGGTTGATGTCTTGGTGTCTTTGGAAATGTTTTTCAAGGAAGTCAAACAATCCTTAGCTCACGGTGAAAACGTATATATTAGGGGATTTGGATCTTTTGTAGTCAAGAAAAGGGCTAAAAAAATTGGTCGCCATATTAAGAAAAACGTAGCTATTGAGATTCCGGAGCACTTTATCCCGTCATTCAAACCGGCTAAAATCTTTGTGGATCATGTGAAATCGGGTAAAGAACCGGAGCATACCGAGGAGGATGATGACGAGGGAGACGATTTATAATTCTTTTAAATGAATCCTATAAAATTAGGAATCATTTTTCTAGGGCTACTTTTACTAACTTATTTTGGTTTGAGTACGATAACCCCGGAAATAAGGAAATCCTCTGGACAACGTATGAAAGGTCTTGAGGCAACAGGAGTTGAAAATCTGATCCAGGAAAAAATAAAGCAGCTAAATGAAGTTCAGAAAGCTGAACTTAATATACTGAATACAAAAATTTCTGCTGCAGCTTCAGATGCCGACAAGCTGGAACTTTTAAAAAAAATATCCGGATTTTGGTTTGGCTTAGAGGCTTATAGTATTTCCGGAAGTTACGCGCAAAAAGTTGCAGAAATCGAAAAGACAGCGGAAAGCTGGAAAATAGCGGGAACAACTTTTTTATATGGTTTGGAAAGCGAAACCGATGAAAAGCAGAAATTGTTTTGTCAGCAAATGGCGGTGAGTAGTTTTGAACAAGCTTTATCCTTTCAACCGGATCAGGCCGATTTTGAAATGTACAGAGCCCTTGCGTATGTAAAACTGCCGGGAAGTGAACCGATGAAAGGCATTCGAATGTTGCTGGATTTGGAGAAAAAGTATCCGCAATATGTTCCTTTGCAAATTCAGTTGGCGGAATTAGGGATGCAAACCGGTCAGTTTGACAAAGCAGAAGCGCGAATCAGAAAAGTATTGGATGCCGAATCTGAACATGAAAGAGCAAATTGTTTAATGGTTGCACTTTTAGAGCAGACACAAAGAAAACAAGAGATTGAAAAATATATAATTCACTGTAAACAATAATTTATGCCTTGCGGTAAAAAAAGAAAAAGACATAAAATCGCTACGCACAAGCGGAAAAAGCGATTGAGAAAGAACAGGCACAAGAAGAAGAACAGGTAGATTCATTATTCTGCGTAATGTTTGCGATTTCCACAGATGGAAAACACTTCTTCTAAAACTCATGACTGCGCTGTTTGGCTGTTGGCCTGACAGAGTAGTAGCTTTTATGGATTTTTAGAATATTCCCAATCCGAGAACCATTGACAGCAAATATCTTGATGGCCTTTTCCCAGGAACCATTCATGATTAATTAAGGTGTTTCAAGTTTGCTATTGAAAATCCATATCAGTATGCTCTATGCTGTGATGTTCGCCAACATTCCGCATCATTTATAAATGGTGCATGGAAAAAGAACTTATTATCTCTGCACAACAAGGTTCTGTAGAGATTGCTTTGCTTGAAGATAAAATGCTCGTTGAGCTACACAAGCAAAAGTCAAACACACAATACAATGTCGGTGATATATTTCTCGGACAGGTAAAAAAACTTATGCCCGGACTCAACGCGGCATTTGTGGATATTGGTCACCGCAAGGAATCTTTTCTACATTATACCGATATGGGTCCGCTATTCAATTCAAATTTGAAGTATACCCAGGAATCTGTAGAAGGAAAATATACCGCAGGATTATTAGATCAATTTGTTTTGCAATCTGAGATTCCCAAAAATGGGAAAGTTGCTCAAATTCTCGATAAAAGGGACAATTTACTGGTCCAGATTCTGAAAGAACCCATTTCGACTAAAGGACATCGTTTAACTTGTGAAATCACGATTCCCGGCAGATTTTTGGTGCTTACCCCATTTAATAATACGATTGCGATATCCAAGAAAATTGCAAATTCCGACGAACGAAATCGATTATTTCATCTGGTAGAATCCATCAGGCCAAAAAATTTTGGCATTGTAGTTCGTACCGCAGCTGAAGGAAAAAAGGTTGCTGAAATGCACGAAGAGATCAATAATCTGTGCGAACGCTGGAAAGCAATGCATGCTCAAATGTTTAAGGCAAAAGCTCCGGTAAAGCTCATGAGCGAACTGGACAAGACATCGAGTATTATTCGCGATTTATTGAACAGTAGTTTTTCAAAAATTATAGTTAACGATCGGGATATTTACGAAGGCATTAAAATATATCTCGAGAATAATCTTCCCGAAAAATCAAACATCGTTCAATTTTACAAAGGCACTAAACCCATTTTTGAAACTTATGGCATCAGACGCCAGATTAAAGCAGCCTTTGGCAATACGGCAACATTAAGCAGCGGAGCCTACATCATCATTGAACATACCGAAGCCATGCATGTGATCGATGTCAACAGTGGGCCTAAATCACAGCGTCAGGACCAGGAAAATGCAGCCATACAAGTCAATCGAGAAGCTGCCCAGGAAATTGCGCGGCAGTTGAGATTGAGAGATATCGGTGGATTGATCATTATCGATTTTATCGATATGAAAAATTCAGAAAACAAAGTAGAATTGTATAATGCCATGCGTGAATATATGCAATACGACAGGGCGCAACATACCATTCTACCACTGAGTAAATTTGGATTGATGCAGATCACCCGCCAACGTGAGAGACAAGAGTTGAAAATTGATACTTCTGAAATTTGTCCGTCGTGTGCAGGAACCGGAAAAGCGAATGCTTCGATTTTTTTAATAGATCAAATTGAAAAAGATTTGGATTTTATCCAAACCACCAGACCCACCAAACATCTCAATCTTGAAGTGCATCCCTTTATTGCCGCATTTTTAAAAAGGGGTCTCTACAATTATTCTTTCAAATGGTTTTTCAAATATATGAAATGGATCAGCGTAAGGGAAAATCCAGATTTACCAATGATCGAATTCAGGTTTTTTGACGGGCCAGAAGAAGAGATTCGCCTCAAAGGTTAAGAAAATTTAAAATACCAACTATTTTCAGCAAGCTATATTTACAACCGCCAAAATATATTCAAAGAAATGGAAGGGTTGCCAAAAGTCTTGATTTGTCCACAACATTGGGGTCTCGGTCACGTAACCAGGACCATTCCTGTGGTCAAATATTTTCTGAAGAGGGGATACCCCGTTGTATTAGCTTCTTCCGGCGCTGGCAACGATTTACTTCGCCTTGAATTTCCAGATCTGAAAATATTTACTTTACCGGATTACGGTATAACCTATCCTTTTAAAAATATGTACTTGAATATGGGTTTGCACCTGATTCAAATGCATATTGCCATTATCAAAGAATTTTTTGCTGTTCGTAAAATCTGCCGGGAGGAACAAATTGGACTCATCGTTTCCGATGCAAGATTAGGTGCTGCACAAATTGGTATTCCTTCAGCTATTATAACCCACCATTTTCATTTTAACCTACACAACCGTTTTTTTGAATGGGTAAGCGATGTTTGGATGAAATTTTTTTATTTGCGATTTCGCCAAATTTGGATTCCAGATATAGCCGGTGATAAAAATTTGAGCGGTGATCTGTCTCACCTTTTTAAATCTTCCAAACATTATTTTATCGGCATACTTTCCAGATTTAAAGCTATGGATCTGCCTACTAAATATCAGTATGCATTTATTTTGTCAGGCCCGGAACCACAACGGACCTATTTCGAAAATACAATTTTAGAGCAATTGCCGGATATGCTGCCAACCAATTGTGTTTTGGTTCGAGGTACCAGAACAGGGGATGACTTATTTCAAAAATTTCCAAACTTAATAGACCAGATTGAAATTTGCGACTTTTTATCAGGCGAAGCACTCAATGTTTTGATGTGTAGTTCTGAACAAATTATCTGCAGATCGGGTTATTCGAGTTTATTGGATTTATGTATACTAGGAAAGTCTGCATTTTTAATACCAACTCCCGGCCAACCTGAACAAGAGTATTTAGCAGCTGAATTGCAAAGAAAAAAATTATTTCATACCAAAACACAGGAAACTATACAACTCAAGGAAGATCTGAACAGGGCAAAGGATTATCATGGTTATTACGGCATCGATTTGGGAAAACCATTGGATGATATTTTAGATGAACGACTGCAGTCAATGATTAAATGAAGAATTGTAACATTAGTTGCAATTTTGCATTGTTTCATATATTATATTTGACAAAAATCGGAATATGAAAAAGAACATGGGAAATGTGGATCGCCTCATCAGAACCGGGATTGCGATCTTAATTGTCGCTTTGTACATGACCAATCAAATCAGTGGGCTCGCAGCAAGCGTCGCATTAATTTTAGGAGCGGTTTTTTTACTGACATCTTATTTAAAGTTTTGTCCACTCTATTTACCTTTCGGAATATCAACGCTTAAAGAAGAAGATAAAAATGACGAAAACTAGTTGATTTTAAATTCAGAAACCATCTTTATCTTTTTTTCTTTCTCTCAACATTTCTGCAAAGGATTGTTTTTTGATCATTGCGATGAAACAGGATTCAATTCTTGAATAGCGAGTTTCTGTGGTTTTTGCGCTTTCAATCCATTTTGAAAAATAATTCTGATGGGATTTGCTCAGTGAATTAAAATGTATTAAGGCTTTGGATTCAGATTCAAGAGCTTCCAGTAGCTCAGCGTTTAACATATAAAGAGAAGCATCAACTGTTAATTTGACGATCAGCAATTCGCCAGTTGTTTTGCGTAAGTTTTTTCGCAAATCAGCATTCAAGGGAAGAATAAAAGAGCCTCCACCCATAGGCAACAAACTCAATCCTGATACCTCAAGTGTATCTAAAGAGCCTTTTACCCGATAGGATGTTTTTACCCCCGGATTTATTTTTTGAGCAATTTCAGGAGCGATTTCGATATAGGTCCATGCCGATTTTTCTCCTTTTTCTCTCAAATTTCTGAATGTGTGTTTGAAATTTTATCATACCATTTTATAAGAGCCCTGGATTTTACCGGACTATAGATCCGGATGGTATTTGGGTCTTTTAATAAATATCCAAAATCGTAATACATTTTGAGTTCAGTTCCATTTTTTAACATATAAATATGCGTGTGGTAATCCGGCAGAAAGCCTAATTTTTTGAGGGCTTCAAGAGATATCACAGGGGTGCATTTGGAATGATAAAAATGGAAGAGAACATTTCGATTGTGTTTGAGTTGCTTGTTGATAAAACGGATGAGTGAAGACTGATTGCGATGTTGGTTGTGGTAATGTTGACTTCGGCAATGGTCATCACAAAATTTTTTGTCGGATCTACCCATGAGGGTGGCTCCACAAAGAAGGCAAGTTCTTAGCGTGTTCATAGTAGTGTATTAGCTAGTAAAGATAAAATATTTGAAAAAAAGGCCCCTATTTTTTTATAAATTTTATCCGTTTATAAACGTTTATTCCTTTTTTAAATTCAAAACACAAAAGATCTTGCAGCGTTTTCGATCTGATCAGATTCAATTTTATTATTAACACTTACAATTTAACATGTATGAATCACCTTAGAAACAGTGTGCGCCTGATCGGGAATCTTGGCGCCAATCCTGAAATCAAACAGTTTGAAAAAGGCAACAAAATGGCCCGCTTTTCAATTGCAACCAATGAGGTCTACAATGACAAAGAGGGCAAAAAAGTCACTGACACGCAGTGGCATAATGTAGTAGCCTGGGGAAAATCTGCTGACCTCGTCGAGGAATTTTTAACGAAAGGAAGTGAAGTCGCCATAGAAGGCAAACTGACTTCCCGAAATTATGATTCCAAAGAAGGCGACAAAAAGTACATCACAGAAATCGTTTTAAACGAAATGCTGATGTTGGGTAAGAAATCCTAAGTCAGCAACCAAAATGCCGGACATTGGCCAGTGTCCGGCATTTATTATTTTAATTATAAGGATGGCGTAAATTCATTAGTATTAAAATTTTAAAGTCGTGAAAATTCTGTATTTTTTAATTTGGAATTCTGTTTTTAAATGCAGTTAAAAATTATCCAGCATCGATTAGCTGATATTATAATTTTTTGAAATGGCAGGAACTTATTCACAAATATTTATTCAATATGTATTTGTTGTAAAATATAGAGCAAACCTATTGCAAAAGCCCTGGAGATTAGAGGTCTTTAAGTATATGTCGGGTATCATTAAGGCTAAAGGCCAAAAGGCAATTATTGTCAATGGTGTGAGCGATCATGTGCATGTTTTTGTAGGGCTAAAGCCGTCTATGCGTATTTCAGATTTAGCCAGAGATATCAAAAACAATACAACTCTATTTATTAATGAGCAGCAATTCTCTCCGTATAAATTTTCCTGGCAAGAGGGCTATGGTGCTTTTTCTTATGCTAACTCAGAAGTGAAGAGGGTATTTAGATATATTGAAAATCAAGAGGCCCACCATCGTAAAGAGTCGTTTAAAATTGAGTATGTCGGATTGCTGAAGAAGTTTGAAATTGAGCATGAGGAGCAGTATTTATTTGATTGGTTGTAGAGTTATGTCAGCGGTAGTGTCGTGTTTTCGTTAGAGTTATTTCACCCCTTCGGGGTTTTTTGGATTGGGGGATGATTTGTGTAGTGTCGTGTTTTCGTTAGAGTTATTTCACCCCTTCGGGGTTTTTTGGATTGGGGGATGATTTGTGTAGTGTCGTGTTTTCGTTAGAGTTATTTCACCCCTTCGGGTTTTTTGGATTGGGGGATGATTTGTGTAGTGTCGTGTTTTCGTTGGAGTTATTTCACCCCTTCGGGGTTTTTTGGATTGGGGGATGATTTGGGTAGTGTTGTGTTTTCGTTAGAGTTATTTCACCCCTTCGGGGTTTTTTGGATTGGGGGATGATTTGGGTAGTGTTGTGTTTTCGTTAGAGTTATTTCACCTTCGGGGTTTTTGGATTGGGGGGATGATTTGGGTAGGAATTGTGTTGCTGCTTGGTGTCAGGTTAGTGTAAGTCATGTCTGTTTTCTGTCATGTTAGCGTTATGTTACCCCTTCGGGGTTATTTAGTTTGCGGGATGATTTGGGTAGGGTTTGGTTTCTTAGTGCTGGAAATTAATTTTCGTATTATACTTTCGACTTGAGGATTTTTAGTTGAACTGCATGGATACCCGGGCTTTCGGGCTCTCGTCCGTTCTGGCTGAGTTGGAGTTGGTAGGTCCCCGATTTTTGAAATTTTATTCTGGATTGCAACAAAATGGGTGTTTTGCATGTCGATGAGACGCAATTTCCATATGGGCGACCGGTATCATCAAATAACTCAAGGCTCAATATTTGTTCCTTTGTTGTAGAATCTGGAAATTTTGTTTTGGCTTTTATGTATTGGTTCTGAAAACGAAAATCTGCATCGTGGTCGATCTCAAGTTCTATGTCGAATAAAAGCGTGGTGTCCTTGATATCCCAATTGAAAACTAACACTTGTTCGGTTTTCCAGGAATGATGATCCAGTTTATATTTTTGTTGGAAGATAGTTTCTGAAGTACAGGCTTGTAACAATAATACACATAAGGCGGAAAAGAAATAGCGATTCATTTAATAAAATTTAAAACGATCAGCTAAAATACTCTTTCATCCGTTCAAAAAAGCTTTTATCTGCTTTGGTTGGATTGGGCTGGAAGTTTGGCATACTTCTCAACTTTTCCATAAGTGTTTTTTCTTCTGAGGTCAATGAAGTTGGAGTCCAGATATTAACATGAATCAGCTGATCGCCCTTACCATATGATTGAACGGAGGGTAAACCCATTTCTTTTAATCTAAAAATTTTACCAGCCTGTGTCCCGTTGGGGATTTTAATCTTGGCAGCACCTTGTAAAGTGGGTACTTCTACCTGACAACCTAATGCTGCATCAGCAAAATTTAAGTACAGGTCAAAGTATATATTATTTCCTTCACGACTAAATTGCTCATGGGGCTTTTGTTCGATACTTATCAACAGGTCTCCTGATGGACCTCCCTGACTACCCGCGTTTCCTTTTCCGCGCAATGATAGTTGCATACCATCTTCTACACCAGCTGGTATTTGAATCTCAATGGTTTCTTCTCCTACCTCGTGTCCGGTACCGCGACAACCGGAACAAGTTGCAGCAATCGTTTGGCCAGTTCCATTACAATTGGGACAGCTTGTCGTGGTTTGCATTTGTCCCAAAAATGTATTTTTAATTTGGCGCACATATCCTTGTCCGTTACAGGTGCTACAAGTTTTTATGGATTTGCTATCCTTGGCACCACTACCATGGCAGGTTTTACAGGTGAGTTGTTTTTTTACTTTAATTTTTTTAGTAATTCCGCTTGCGATTTCTTCAAGAGTCAAACTCACTTTGATGCGTAAATTACTGCCTCGATTTCCGGTATGAGATCTTCCGCCACCTCTTCCGAAAAACGACTCGAAAGGTGAACCTGAATCGCCGAAAACATCCCCAAAATGACTGAATATATCATCCATCGACATTCCGGAAGCACCTCCGTATCCTGCATTCGGATCTACACCGGCATGCCCATATCTGTCGTATCTGGCTTTTTTGTCAGCATCACTTAACACTTCATAAGCCTCTGCGGCTTCCTTAAATTTATCTTCAGCTGCTTTGTCTCCGGGATTACGGTCCGGATGAAATTGCATCGCCACCTTGCGATATGCTTTTTTGATAGCATCCGCATCAGATGATTTAGCAACTCCTAATATTTCGTAATAATCTCTTTTCGGCATTTGATATTTATAAACTTATGAGATCACTGCTTTCCAACAATGACTTTTGCAAATCGAATTACTTTTTTATTGAGTAAATACGCTTTTTCAATGGTATCAACAATTTTTCCATTCATAGATTCATCCTGGACTGGAATTTCAGTGATGGCTTCATGAAATTCTGGATCAAATTTCAATCCTTGAGAATCCATATCTTCCAGGCCTTTTGTTTGGAGAATACCCAAAAGCTTGTGATGCAACAATTTCATTCCCTCAGGATAAATAGATTCGTTTTGTTGTTCAGTCGATAATTTTTTGGCACGGTCAAAATCATCCAGCACCACCAAAAGATCCTGGATCAATTCCTGACTTGCATTTCGGATGAGTTCAATTTTTTCCTTGAGGCTTCGTTTTTTGTAATTGTCAAATTCAGCATAAAGCCTAATGTATTTTTCCTTTTGTTCTGTCAATTCCTCAATAAGATTTTTATCTGAGCTTTGAGATTCCGGAACTCCGTTCAACCCCTCAGCCTCTGGTATTTGAGTCTCCTCAATCTTAGTTTCTTGCTGAGTCAACAAATCCTCGATGGGTAGATTTTTTTCTTCTGTCATAATCATTAATTAGCACGAATTTGCAAAGGTCAATAATGTTGCCAATTCAAAAAACAGGTCAATTTGTCAGTCTTTTTTGAGTTGGTAAGCCAAAAAAGCATCTAATTCTGCAATTGTGGGATCAGAAAGAATAATTCTCAAATCGGGACCAATGAGGAATTTAGCAGGAATGGACTTTATAGAATAGGCAATTGCCGTAGGACTTTCCAATAATTTATCTTCAATAATGTGGTGTGGCCAGTTGAGATTATCTTTCAAAATAGCTTTTTCAGCGTCGTCTTTATCTTTTTCGAGGGCAATGCTGAGAAATTCAATTCCACTGGCCACTTTAAACTGACTGGTTTTATATTTTTCATACATCATCACTAAAATAGGATTCTCTTTTCTGCAAGGTCCGCACCAGGATCCCCAAAATTCTAATAATAGGTATTTGCCTCTGAATTGTTCCAGTTTTATGATTTGTTTGTCGCGGCCAATTGCCTGGATATCCGGAGCCTGCTGGCCTAAAACCATCATAGTCTTAAAGAAAAAATAATAAATCAAATAACCGATAAAAACGCTTACAGAAGTGGCAATAAGTAGCTTTTTCATAATTAGTTTCAAATTGTATTTTGTATTATCATGCGAAAGGTAGGCAAGCTATTTGAATTCCACACAATTGTGCTAAAACTTAGCAAAGCGAATTAAAGAACAAAACCGGGCTTGAAGGGTTTATATGTTCAAGTCATTATTTGCGATCCTATATTTATATCATGAAAAAAATAATAACACCGGGAACAATACCCACAAGTGAATTACATCAATATTTACTGGGTGCTGTGGCCCCAAGACCCATAGCATTTGTCAGTACGATAGACGAAAACGGGGTAAACAATCTAGCACCCTATAGTTTTTTCAATGCATTCAGCTCAAATCCACCCATATTGGTATTTTCATCCAACAGAAGAGTGGAAAGCAATACGACTAAAGATACCTTGCACAATATTCAAAAATCAAAAGAATGTGTGGTAAATGTTGTGAATTATGAAATCGTAAGGCAAATGATGGTATGCTCTGTTGATTTTCCTGAGGGAACTTCCGAATTTGAACAATCGGGACTTACGCCGGCGACAGCGGATCTCGTCCGACCTGCGCTGGTCGCAGAATCGCCCATCAATATGGAATGTCGGGTTACGGAGATCATTACTTTAGGAGATCATGGCGGCGCCGGACATTTGATTTTGTGCGAAGTTGTGCGCATGCATATTTCCGAAAACGTTTTGGACGACCAGCATAAAATAGATCCACATAAACTCGATCTCATGGGGCGCATGGGTCGCGCTTATTATGTGCGGGCCAGTGGAGATGCTTTGATTTCATTGCCACAATCTCAACATTTACCGGTGGTCGGTTATCCAAATCTTCCAAAACACGTCAAAGAAAGTCACGATCTGTCGGCAAATTTTATTGGTGCTTTGGCTGGAATGAAACAATTTCCAGATCGCCAACAGGCTCTCAAATTTTTAGAAGAAAACGCGGATCTCTATTCATACATCAATCAACCTATAGAAGTACTTCACAAAAAAGCAATGGAGTTATACCAACAAAAGGAATTGGAGAAAGCTGCGAATGTTCTCGCAAGTGTTTAGGAATTTTGAAGTTTTTTAATTCCAGTCTTTAGTCTTAAATTCGTTCGCAAATTGCAGCTTAAGGTTTTGGAGCGGTTTTAAATAGATCTGCATACCTTCTCTCTTCAATCTGAAGATGGTTTTTGTGAATTGATACAAAGAAAGGATGAAAAATTAAAAGTAAATTTTATTTAATACTAACAATTGTTAGTTTAATCATTTTTAGCTTTTTTACCTTTTACCGTTCCCGCCACCAACTCCTCTTTAATCTTGCGTACCATCCAAGGACCCTTAAAGATGAGCCCTGAATATATTTGAATCCAGTTAGCCCCGGCCTGAAGTCTTTCTCTGGCATCGGTACCGCTTGAAATACCACCCACGCCTATAAATTTGAGTTTGGCATCTGCATGTTGTTTCAAATATTCCAGTTTGGATTCTGCCAGTTCCCGGATTATTTTACCACTTAGTCCGCCTGCTTCCCGAATATATTTTTTTTCTTTGAGGATATCAGGTCTTGTAATCGTAGTATTACTTACAATGATACCGGAAAAATTATTTTTCTGAACCACTTCAAGAATATCATTCAAAGCATTGTTTTCCAAATCGGGTGCAATTTTTAAAAAAAGAGGTTTGGATTCTAATTGTTTTAAATTTTCGGATTGGATTGCAGATAATAATTGATCGAGGGGTTCTTTTTCTTGCAGTTGGCGCAATCCGGGAGTATTAGGAGAGCTCACATTGATCGTAAAATAATCAACGAAGGGGAAGAGTGTGCGAAAGCAGATCAAATAATCTTCTGTAGCTTTTTCGGCAGGAGTATCTTTATTTTTTCCAATATTACCACCGATGATAAATCTTTCTGGTTTATGAAAATCTTTCAGTCGGCTTGCAAGATGCACAACGCCAAGGTTGTTGAAACCCATGCGATTGATAATGGATTCATCTTTTTTTAAACGGAATAACCGGGGTTTCGGATTGCCTGGTTGTGATAGAGGGGTGACCGTGCCTACTTCAATGTGTCCAAATCCCAATAGCGGCAATAAGTCTAACCACCTTCCATCTTTATCGAAACCGGCCGCAAGTCCAATAGGATTTTTACATTTCATTCCGCAGAGCTCAGCATGCAAATTCGGATGCTCAAAAGTAAATGAACGAATCAACAATGGTCCAACCACCGGAATTTTTATCGACCATGACATTACATTCATTGCTAAGTAATGCGCACGCTCAGCGTCAAAAAAAAAGAAAATGTATTTTAGGATTGGCCACCACATAAAAAATCAATCTTCGTCCAGTTTGAGTTGCAATTTTTCTTTGAATTTGGCAAGATTGGGATTTTTTTGAACCATTAATTCCCATTTTTCAATGGCAGAATAATACTTGATGGGTTTTTTACTTTCCTGTTCGGCTAAAGATGGATCAATTTCTATATAAACGCGAATGTTTTTATCAGCAAAAGTTTGACGTATGCGATCATCCAGTTTCAATTCTGCGCGGATAGTTTCTCGTGCAATGACATTGCCAACCAAAATGCGCATTGCGTGTGCTTCAACGCCACAAACTGCTACTTTCATAAATGCTTTTAACGAAGCTGGGAGTTCTGATTCGAGCAATTGGTTCCAGAAAGTAAGAGCAGATTCATCATTAAAAGCGATGAGATTTTCTTTGCGTAGTTTTTCTTCTTCAATGATTTTTGATTTGAGTTGATCTATATTACCAAGTTTGGGAATATTGAGACCATTTGTGGTCATCGGGTTTTTAGATATTTCTTTTTTTGCGGGTTTTAAAATTGGCGCAGTTTCTTCTGATGGGATAGGAATATTAGTTGCGGAGCTCAGAGGATTTTTTTTTTCTTCACTTGTCGGTGAAGTATTTTGAGCGATTTGCCTTTTGCGTGAAACGTATGTTAATTTGAGCAACAGTATTTCGGTATGCAATCTCTTATTTCTGGCGCGCACCATATTCACGTCTCCTTCGTTGATAAGATCGAGCCAGGTCACCAGTGAAGCAACTGTATTTGCCTCTGCCTGATTTTTATATCGTTGTTTGAGGGCTTCACTTCCTTCGACTAAATTGGCCATTTGCAAGTCTTTCACCACCATGAGTTGGCGTATATGTCCGGCAAGTCCTTCCAGCAATACTTCGGGATCAAATCCGTAACGCAAAACATCATCGAGCAACAACATACTTGCGGAAGCATCTTCACGTAAAAAAGCATCCACAAATTTGAAATAATAATCGTGATCAAGGATGTTTAGATTGTCGAGAACATCTTTGTAAAGGATTTCATTTCCCGAAAAACTTTTAATGCGATCAAACATAGAGAGTGCATCTCGCATCGCACCATCTGCTTTTTGGGCAATGAGAAAGAGCGCTTCTTCTTCAGCTTTCAGTTGTTCCTTTTCGACAATTTTCTGCAATTGCAGAACGATATCTTTTTCTCCTATTCTTCTGAAATCATAAATCTGACAACGGCTCAGAATGGTAGGTATAATTTTATGTTTTTCAGTTGTGGCCAGGATAAATTTTGCGAAAGGTGGCGGTTCTTCCAGTGTCTTCAAAAAAGCATTGAATGCAGCGGTAGAGAGCATATGTACCTCATCGACGATATAAATTTTAAACTTACCGGCTTGAGGTTGATATCTCACTTGTTCGACCAATTCACGAATGTCATCTACAGAGTTATTACTGGCCGCATCCAATTCGAAAATATTGAAGGATGCATTTTCCATGGAAGCCATACATGAATCGCAGCTGTTGCAGGGTTCCCAATCCGGTGTAGGCTGGGTACAATTCAGAACGCGGGCCAAAATGCGTGCGCAGGTCGTTTTACCAACACCTCTGGGTCCACAAAACAAAAAAGCGTGGGCGATCTGTCCTTTGGCTAAGGCATTCTTAAGTGTATGTGCCACATGCTCTTGTCCAATAACATCAGCCCATTTTAAGGGTCTGTACTTTCTGGCGGATACTACGAAGTGGCTCATATAATGATGTGGGGCAAAAGTAGGCAAAAATGGTGGCCTTGTTAATATATTTTCAAATGCTTTCGAAACGAATGATTGCCAAAGCCGGAATTATTGTTGACTATTATTTCTGCGATCATCTGTGAAAATCCGCGGGTGCCAATGGATTATCTTTGTTTATCTGGAATAACTTATTTTGTCAGAAGCAGAATTTACAGAATTAAAGAATTCACAAAATGCAGGCAGATTATAGATACCCCACAAACCAACTGAAAATTCAGGAAATTGTGCTTCAGGCAGTTGGTAGCATTTATTCCTGATGGTAAATAAACTACATTTACAGTTTAAAATGAGAATCCAACTTTCTTTTGTGTTCCATTTTTAAATTTTGCAATTTATGAAAATCGCTTTATCACAATTGAATTATCACATCGGAAATTTTGATGCTAATTTTAGAGCCATGTCGGAAGCTGTTTTGTTGGCAAAAGAAGGTGGAGCCGATCTGATCTGTTTTAGTGAGTTGGCGGTTTGCGGGTATCCGCCACGTGATTTTTTGGAATTTAAAGATTTTGTCAGACAATCCATGGACGTTGTGCAAAAGCTATGTGCCATGAGTAATGATTTGGCAATAGTGGTTGGTGCGCCTACTGTCAATCCTGAATTAGAAGGTAAAGATCTGTTTAACTCTGCATTTTTTCTATATGAAGGCAAAGTGCAATACATTGCTCACAAAGCCTTATTACCTAATTACGATATTTTCGATGAGTACCGATATTTTGAGCCGAACCGTGAATTTAAAACGGTGACTTTTAAAGGAAAGCGCATTGCTGTTACTATTTGTGAGGACATTTGGAATCTCGGCAACAGCAATCCGATGTACACGATTTGTCCAATGGATCTGATGATGTGCGAAAAACCGGATTTCATTTTAAATCTATCAGCGTCGCCTTTCGATTTCGAACATGCAGAGAACAGGCTGGATGTGATCCGCGCCAATGTGCTCAAGTATGGTATTCCTATGTTTTATGTCAATGGATTTGGTGCTCAAACCGATATCATTTTTGATGGCGGTTCTGCGGTGCTTTCACCGGATGGGAAATGTTTTGATGAATTGCCATTTTTTAAATCTGCATTTCAAATTTATAATTTGGAGGAAGTGCAAGAAGGCAAAGTCTCCAGAGAACAGGATAAAACAAAAATTCCTTTGATCTATCAGGCATTGGTCTTGGGCATTCGGGCTTATTTCCATAAAATGGGATTCAGGAAAGCGATTCTCGGATTGTCTGGCGGAATTGATTCTGCCATTACTGCAGTTCTTGCAGTAGAGGCATTGGGTAAAGAGAATGTCAAAGTTTTATTGATGCCATCTCGTTATTCATCGCAAGGATCGGTAGATGATGCAAAAGCGTTGGCCATAAATTTGGGCATCGAATACGAGATCATTCCTATTGAACCAGTGTTTCAATCCTATCGGGATGTTTTAAAAGAACATTTCAAAGATTTACCGGAAGATGTGACCGAAGAAAATATGCAAGCGCGTGTTAGAGGCATGTTGCTGATGGCTTTCTCCAATAAATTTTTGTACATCCTGCTCAATACGACTAATAAAAGTGAAATGGCAGTAGGCTATGGTACCTTATACGGAGATCTCTGCGGCGGCCTGGCAGTTCTTGCGGATGTTTATAAAACGCAGGTATATCAATTGGCAAGCTACATCAACAAAGAGGCAGAAATTATTCCGCGCAACACCATTCACAAACCACCTTCCGCAGAATTGCGCCCCAACCAAAAGGATTCTGATTCTTTGCCGGAATACGACTTACTCGATCAGATTTTATACCACTATATTGAAAGCAGGAAAGGTCCACGCGAAATAATTTCGATGGGATTTGATGCAACATTGGTTTACCGGGTCCTTAAAATGGTCAACCGCTCGGAGTTCAAAAGATTTCAATCCCCGCCCGTACTTCGCGTGTCTTCCAAATCATTTGGTCTGGGAAGGAGGTTGCCGATTGAAGCTAAGTATTTGGGGTAGGAAAAATAACTTGAGAACGTAATAAATTTTCAATTAATCCTTAAATTTATCAAGATAAATTTTTAATTCCAACACAGGCGTTTGCCCAATCACGAACTCCAAAAAGGGATGATTACTTTGTTTTAAAAAAATACTTCCGGGATCATTGGCCTGCCAACAGAAATGGATGACGGGAATTCCGCTGGCGATATATTCTTCGAGCTTGCTGGGAATACCTGGATAATTTTTATTAGCAAAATTCAATAATATATCAGTTTTAGCATAGGCTTCCAGTAATTTTTCATCCGAATTACAAACGCTCGTTTGTATCCAAGTTTGACAAGCATTTATTTTTTGCAACAAGGGCTGATACATCATTCCTAACAATTGTATGTTCATATTCAATTCCGGATGCTCGTTGTATAATCGCAAGAAAATATCTATTTCCGCAAGTCCATCGCGAAGACTTTCATAGGTATTGCCAATAAATGTCAATTGAAGCGTTTTAGATTTCGACCTATTCATTTTTGGAAAATCAAGTCTGTTTCCATTAGGGATTACTTGAATTTTATTTCGATCCAATTTGTACTTGTCTGCAAAATATGCTCGCATTGAATCTGCATTGACAAGAAGGTGATCACATGTGCTTGTTACTTTTCGCTCAAAATAGAGATTGCATTTTTTGAAATAAGATGCAGATTGATCTGGAAGATAAAATAAATCTCCTACATCGATGGTCCAAACATGTTTGAGAAATCTTTTGAGAAAGTATCCAATGAAATGTGAGCTGAAGGGATTAGAAACTGTGTATATATGGTCATCGCGTTTGCGTAAGAAAAGAATATAATAAATTAAACTCCAAATATTATAGAGTATTTTGTCATCAGGCCAGATAAGCCGGTGTAAAAACCGAAGCAGGAAATACTTTTTTAACTGCTGGCGTCGGAGACTTTGAATGTTTCTGCTGATTCCAAGCCTATAGATATTTTTTTCATTTATATTTTTCTCATTTGCAAACCTGGAAGTAATGACCAAATATTCCTGATCGGAATACCTGCTGCGAATGAGGTTCTCTATTCTAAAGGCCCTTGGATTTCTCAAAGGTGGGAAATTGAAACTAAAGAAAACAGTACGCATGAGTACAAAGTAAGGCAATTTCACACCGTCTTATTGACTTTTTATGAATGGAATTTTATTTCACTATAATTTCTTGTATCGAATTTATTATAATTAAAACTTACGCCTTAGATTTACAGGCAACTATCAGAACAATATGGATAAAATTCCGAATAGCATCATCAGGCAGAGTTTTCATTTAGTGCTCATCCTCTTATTGGGGGGATTGATCTTTTGGCAGCTACATTTATTTGTACCGGCATTTTTGGGTTCGTATACCTTATACATTCTTTTGCGCAGGCCTTATATTTTTTTAATATCGCGCTGGAATTTTCCCAAAAGCCTGTCTGCATTAGTACTTATGATCCTGAGTTTGCTGATCATCGTCCTTCCGTTAAATTCTCTTATCCGGATGTTGAGTTCCAGAATACTGCCACAAGTAAAGGATGCCAATGCCATTTGGTCTTCTATTGAGCAATTTATTCATGAAATTGAGCTTAAATACAACGTGTCCATTTTAACAAAAGAATATGTAGGTAACCTTAGTGATTTTGTCTTGCGCGAATCGAGTGATTTACTTACTGCAACTTTTAATAGTTTGGGTTTAATTGCAATCATGTATTTCGTTTTGTTCTTTTTACTTACCGGTGGCGCGAAAATGGAACATGTATTTACTTCATGGCTCCCATTGAAAATTAAAAATTTAAACTATTTCCGCGAACACCTTAATTCTCTGGTTTTTTCAAATGCAATAGGCATTCCTTTGGTTTCCTTATGTCAATCCATAGTAGCTTTCATTGGCTACTGGATAGCAGGAGTGGAAGAACCTTTTTTATGGTTTGTGGTGACATTTTTTGCTTCATTCATTCCTTTTCTTGGCGCAATGATTGTTTACATCCCGCTCTCGATCATGTTGATTTATAACGGCCAAAATAATTATGGAATTTTTCTCTTGTTGTATGGCTTTGCCATCGTGGGTTCCGTTGATAATTTGTTTAGACTGGCCATTCAAAAACGCATAGGCGACACACATCCCCTGATTACTATTTTTGGTGTCATAGCAGGCTTAAAATTATTTGGGTTTATCGGTTTGATTTTCGGGCCCATTATTATCTCCTTATTTATTTTGTTAGTAGATGTTTATTTGAAGGAGTATGGAGAATATAGTTTGGATGAATGAGCGAATCATTAGAAATTTCTGCCAAAAATATCACTAATGAATTTTCTGATGGACCATTCAAGTAATAAGATATAGCTTGAATATAGAAGTCGGGAGTCCAATACAGCGCTTTTATTCGTTTTTTTGATATTTTAGCGTTTCTTTTCAGAATTTTTAAAATACATGTCAAACATTAAGAAACTTTTTTCTAGCCTGTTACTTTTGTTAACAAGCCTTGGCTTGCATGCTCAGATGACCTTTCCAGTGAATGGAGTGAGGTATCCGGATAATCGCTATATATTGATACAAAATGCAGTTATCCATCAGGATAGCGGTACCCTGCTTCACGGGGGGCAAATGCTGATCAAAAATGGGATCATCTCTGCGATAGGAAAAAATCTTCAGGCTGCAGATTCCATGCTCGTTCTGGATTTTGAAGGAAAACATATTTACCCGGCTTTTATTGAACCTCTCTGCAGTTATGGAATGCCCGAACAGAAAAGAAATCAAACGGAAAACAATTATGTAAGTAAAAGGGAAGGAAGTTTCAGCTGGAATGAAGCCCTGCGAAGTGATGTGGATGCAGCAGCTTTACTAAGGTATAACGAGGAACTGGCAAGTAAATACCGACAGGCTGGTTTTGCTTTGGTCCAAACGCATCAGGCGGATGGAATCTCAAGAGGAAAGGCTTGTGTGATTCAACTAAGATCTGGCGAAGAAAACGAAATCATTCTAAAAAATGCTTCAGGCCATGTATTGAGTTTTCAGAAAGGCAGTTCTACTCAGTTTTATCCTGGTTCCCTAATGGGCAGTATTGCACTGTTGCGGCAAACTTACCTGGATGGACTGCATTATGAAAATGCCATCAAACCCAAGGAGATCAATTTATCTATTGAATATTGGAATCAATTGCAAAAATTACCCCAATTTTTTATTGCTGGAAATCCACTTAATGCTTTGCGCGTTGCCAAAATTGGAAAAGAATTCAATGTAAATTATATTGTAGTTGGCGACGGTAAAGAATATCAAAAACTTCAGGATTTAAGACAATCCAACATGAGGTTTGTAATTCCTGTCAATTTTCCTGCGGCTTATGATCTGGAAGATCCTTACGACGCGCTCCAAATAGACCTTTCTGATCTGAAACATTGGGAGTTGGCTACATACAACCCAGCAATGCTGGCGCAAAACAAATTGCCATTTGTTTTTACAAGTGAAGGGCTGCCAGACCTCAAAGAATTCCTAACAAACGTTCGTAAGTCTGTAAAAAAGGGACTATCTGACAAACAAGCTTTATATGCACTTACTGCCGGTCCGGCAGAGTATTTACAGATCAGCGATAAAGCAGGAAGTTTACATGTAGGAAAAACAGCGGGATTTCTCATAACAGATGGCGAGTTGTTTGACGACAAAACTCAAATTCTGGAAACCTGGGTCGATGGCCGCAGATTTCAGCATAAAACCACATTTGCGACAGCGTCTATAGAAGGTGAATATGAATTTAAAATCGATACTTCCCGGTTTAAATTTAAAATCAGTACGGTCGATCACAAAGCTCAGGTAAAACTTTTGACGGATGATAGCAGTAAAGTTTCCTTGAATGCCAAAATTGATCAGTCTTATTTGAACGGCGTATTGAACAGAGGGAACACCAGGGGAGTCATCTTATTATCCGCCTGGAGAACATCCAATGAAAAATGGTCTGGAAGGGCCCAGTTGGAAAATGGGATGTGGCAAGATATTCAATTCTTTAAAACGGGCACATTAAAGGATAGTTTAGACAACAAGGAAAAATCCAAAAAGGATCCAAAAGATAGTGTGGCTAAAGTGAGCTTTCCTTTCACTGCATTTGGATGGCATCAGAAACCATTGCAGCAAAAGTACCTCATACGTAATGCTACTGTGTGGACTAACGAGAAGGAAGGAATTTTGAAGGAACACGATGTCTATATCGAATCCGGTAAAATAAAGGCCATTGGGAAAGGATTGAACTACTCCGGAGTTTCGGTAATCGATGGCACGGGAAAACATCTTACGCCTGGCATTATCGACGAACATTCGCATATCGCTATTCAGGGCGGAGTGAACGAGTGTTCGCATTCTGTCACAGCTGAAGTTCGCATTGGGGATGTCATAGATTGTGAAGACATCAACATTTACCGACAGCTTTCTGGAGGTGTGACTTCATCGCAATTGCTACATGGTTCCTGTAATCCTGTTGGCGGACAGTCGGCACTTATTAAATTGCGTTGGGGATACAGTCCGGAGCAAATGAAATTTGAAGGAGCAGATCCGTTTATCAAATTTGCGCTCGGCGAAAATGTGAAGCGAAGTGGCGGCAATACCAGCGATCGATTTCCGGATACGCGGATGGGAGTTGAACAAACTTACATGGACGCTTTCCAACGTGCCAAAGAATATGATCTTGCACTAAAAACGAAACCCAGCACAACAAGGCGGAATCTGCAATTGGAAACTTTGGCCGAAATCATCAATAAAAAGAGATTCATTACTTGTCATTCGTATGTGCAATCTGAGATCAATATGATGATGAAGGTGGCAGAAAAATTTGGTTTTGTACTCAACACGTTTACGCATATTCTGGAAGGTTTTAAAGTTGCAGATATCATGCGCAAACATGGAGCGGGAGCTGCCGGTTTTGCAGATTGGTGGGCATATAAATTCGAAGTTTATGAAGCCACACCTTACAATGGTGCCATCCTGTTTGAGAGAGGGGTCATCACTGCATTTAATTCAGATGATGCAGAAATGGCACGCAGGCTCAATCAGGAGGCAGCCAAAGCAGTGATGTATGGCGGCGTTCCGGAAGAGGAGGCTTTGAAATTTGTAACCTTAAATCCCGCGAAACTTTTACATGTGGATCATCGGGTGGGCAGTGTCAAAACAGGTAAAGATGCGGATCTCGTTTTATGGAGCGATCATCCACTTTCGATCAGAGCTGTAGCCGACATGACTTTTGTGGATGGCATTCGCTTTTTTGATCGAAATGAAGATTTTCGATTGCAATCAGAAGTTGCGGAAGAGCGTAATAGATTGATTCAAAAAATGATCAAAGCCAAAAACGATGGCGAGAAATCTCAAAAATTCAGTTCCAAAAGAAGGCGTATGTATCATTGTGATTCTGTGGGACAAGATGATGTAGAGGATGAAGATCATTCATTAACCAAAGAGCATTAACCAAAATGAAGTTTATAAAATATTTTTCTATTTATTTTTTTTCGATCCATTTATTATCTGCGCAACCTGCACCGGGAACTGTGCAGAAAGAGCCCATTGCCATCACCGGTGCTGAAATTCATATTGGAAATGGCCGAACCATCGTCTCCGGAGTCTTGATTTTTGAGCGGGGTAAAATATCTTACGTGGGAGAGGATGTTTCCAAAACGAATCAGATCCAACGCGTTATTGACGCCAAAGGCAAAAAGCTCTATCCAGGTTTTATAGCAATGGCGAGTAACCTTGGATTGGCTGAAATCGAACAGGTAAAAGCCACACTCGATTTTCGCGAGTTTGGAACCTACAATACGAACATACGTTCGTTAACTTCCTACAACACCGACAGTAAGGTTATTCCTACGGTGAGAAGCAACGGTGTTTTAATGGCACAAGTTGCTCCGCAAGGTGGGATCATATCGGGCCAGTCATCGGTTTTTCAACTGGATGCTTGGAATTGGGAGGATGCCGTATATGCAGCGGATGAAGGCATTTTTATTCAATGGCCCAATCCTTCCGGTATCAGTCGCAGGGTCAATGCAGAAGTTTCTGCCGAATCTTCTTATCAGAAAGAAATCAAAGCCCTTCGCGATTATTTTGATCTGGCTAAAGCGTATGCATCAGAAAAAGCGCCCACCGAAGTTCATTTAGGTTATGATGGGATGCGAAAATTATGGACTAAAGAAAAAACATTATTCATCCGTGCAGGCGCCCCAAAGGCCATGATACATGCGGTTCAATTTGCAAAAGAGTATAATGTTGAAGTGGTATTGGTAGGTGCCCAAGGTGCCGGACATATATTGAGTTTTTTAAAAGAGCACAGGATACCAGTTGTCCTTGCGCAAACACATCGTTTGCCTTCACATGCTGATGAAGCGGTGAACATGCCTTATTTATTGCCAAAAATTTTACAAGAAGCAGGAATCCTTTTTTGTCTGAGTATGGATGGTTATTGGGAGCAGCGCAATCTTGCTTTTCAAGCCGGACATTGTCTGGCTTACGGATTAAGTTATCAGGATGCCCTTGCTTCCATCAGTTTGAATGCTGCAAAAATTCTCCGCATCGATTCCCGTTGCGGAAGTATCGAACCAGGAAAAGATGCTACTTTTTTTATCAGCGATGGCGACGCACTCGACATGAAATCTCAAAAGATCATTCAGGCATTTATACAAGGACGAGAAATCGATCTGGATAATAAACACAAAGAACTTTACAGGAGATTTAGCGGCAAACCGAGGTAAGGAAGTTGTCAGTTGTTAGTTGAGAGAACTAACAAACGTTCGTAAGTTTTAAAAAACTATAATCTCTGCTCTATATTTCATCATCCATGCAGCGACCTACGGCACGCGGTGAAGTTTTTTCAGTTTTTACCAATATTTTGTCGGTATAATACTCAAAAATAGTTGGTAAAACCATTGTAAGCATATTGAATATCAATATGTTACATAGAGCTTATTGAAAGTGGTTTCAATAAGCTCTATTTGTATATGAAAAAGCCAAAAAAAAAGATGCTGGTCATGCGGATTTTTAGATACCATCAAATGGGGAAAACAAGATGGAAAACAGAGATATAAATGTAAAAATTGTGGTGTTTTATCTACTGCTAGAAATGAATCAGTCAAGTTAAATAATGAATTAGTTTGGTTTCGGAAATGGATTTTAGAGAGATTAACCTATCGCTATCTTATTAAAGATAGTGGACATAGCAAAGCTACACTTGAACGCAAGTTTAAACACTACTTAAACAAATCTCCAGTTTTTCAAATTAAAGCTCATAATGAGGCTCATTTAATTATTGATGGCACCTACTTTAAAGGTGAATTATGTTTAGTGCTGTATTATGATTTTGATATCAAATACTGCCAGTTTTATCGCTTTACAAACAAAGAATCATATTTTGAAATTAGGGAAGACATAGAAAATATCCAGTTGATGGGAATTCAAATCAACTCCGTTACTTGTGACGGTCATCCATCTATTTTAAAAGCAATTCGTAAAGCATGTCCCACCGCAATCATTCAAAGATGTTTGGTTCATATTCAAAGAGAGACAAATACATGGCTTAGAAGAAAGCCTGTAATTGAGGGCTCTATAGAGCTCAAGCGAATAGTAAGCACTTTGCATTTAATCAAAACTCACAATGACAGTATATTTTGGATAAATCAGTTCAAAGGATGGCTGGATCGATATAAAGCTTTCATAAATGAACAGCAGATTAATCCTGATACAGGAAGAAAATGGTATCGTCACAAGGATCTAAGAAGAACTGCAATAATGATTCGCAAAGCAATACCCAATATGTTTCATTATTTAAGCAACCCTCAAATACCGAAAAATACTAATTCCATTGAATCTTTTTTCGGGCATTTAAAAGACACTTTAAGTATACATAGAGGACTGTCATTAAGCAACCGAAAGTCTTTTATTAAATGGTACCTGCACTTTAAAAATGCATCAAGGAAATAGGTTTTGTTAGCCATTAAGCATGCCAGTATATAAACAAAAAGTGGTTCGTTTGAGAACCACTTAATTATACTGTATATGCATCAACCATATTGCTGGCAGGTTGCTCCTCAGCAGAGCCTACTTCCTCTTCTAGTTGATGGCCGCAATCTAATGAAGATTGTAAAATAAATCACCAACTATTTTTGAGGACATTACCATTTTGTCTCTTCGGGACAATGGAGTAAGCAGTTTCTAGTATTCAGTTCTCATCTCAAAGCAATATACTATCAACAAGTAAAGTGCAAAAGTCAAAATATATTTTAAACTAGAATTTGTTAGTATTTGTTGTTTACTATCAGACTATCAGACTATCAGACTATCAGACTATCAGACTATCAGACTATCAGACTAACAGACTAACAGACGACTCCATCTCTACAAGCAGTCTAAGGTTTTGCAAATATTTCGGCACTCATGATTTCTATTCCTATGAATTCTTCGTTTCCGTCTACCCAGGCATCATGTCCCGGAGGAATGGAATAAAAGTCACCTTGCTTTATTTTTTTTTCGGTGACATCGCCCATGCGCACGATTATGCTTCCCGATACGGCATATCCCACATGTGATACCTGGCAAGAGTGCGTATTCACCACGGGCTTGATACATTGAGACCATTGCCAGTGGGGTTGTAATGTCAGTCTGCCTAAGGTAAAACCTTCCAAACGGACGATTTCGACTTTGGTCTTGTCTGGTTGCCGTATTTCATCCGAATGTTCATGCGATTTTGTTTCAAATTTTGTAATGACTACTGGATTCATTTTACTGATTTTAGTTGAGCCTACTCTTTTCGCAACGTGCAGGGTTTTTCAGCATTTTCCCTTTTATCTTATGGTTCATTGGACTACATTCAAATTGAATTTAGTGGCTAACAACTGTTTGTCAAGAACCGTTTTCTAATTTTATTTTAACCTGGATTCCTGGATTTGCAGGTCCGCATGTTTCCAGGCCTCTGCAAGCAGGACTTCCGTTTTGGCTAGAGCTTTCCGATCTTTTTTAGCATGATAGGCTTGTTTCAAGCCATGTAGAGCCCAACCGTTCTTTGGCCACCATTGTAAATCTTTTTCATAAACTTGAATGGCTTCATCGTATTGGCCGGCTTCAATAAGTACAGCGCCCAAATGATGGCGTATGGAGAAAAACCAATCGGGTGGTTCATTGTAATTCATGCCATCTTCAATGGCAACAGCTTCTACCAGGAGTTTGATGCTTTCTTGGTATTGTTTTTTCGTGGCCAGGATTTCAGCATATAAAACTTTTGAAGCGAGTTGTGTTATGGTTTGGACATTGTTGATATACCAAATCGTGATTGCTGCGAGACTCGTGTCCCTGGAAAGTGAATCGAGCATTTTCCATTCTTCCATAGCATTTTCCATTTCATTTTTAGCGAGAAATGCATAACCTCGGGCATAATTTCTAATGGCCTGAGGGTATTTCAAATTGACATCGAAATTATTCATTTGAAGTACTTCATCCCAGTTTCCAAATTTGAGATGGACAAAATAGGGAATGGTATAATAGTGTTGTAAAGTTCCCCACATTGGATCTTTCATCAGATCGCGATCTGCATGATCGCTTACTTTCTGTGCAGCTGATACGGCCCATTCTTCTTTGCCTTCCATCGTAGCAGTTGCTGCAAGGAAGTGGTAATTGTGGGGGTAGTAGGCTAAAGGGTAAGCACCTTGTGCATGACAACTGCTTACATATTGACTGTCAATTTTTACGGCATTGATATTGGCTATAGAGCCCAGATGATAATCGCCGGTTCGGATGTAAATATGTGAAGGCATATGTACCAAATGCCCGGCATTGGGAATGATCCCATCGTCGAAAAGTTTTGCACTCGCCAAAGCTCTTTCGGGAGTAAAAGACGCTTCAACGGCATGTATATAAAAATGATGTACACCCGGATGTTTAGGAAATTTTTGCATTACGGATTCGAGGATCGTTACTAATTCAGGCGTCCAGGGTTTGGGCTTGCCTTGTTTATCCCAAAGGTCCCAGGGATGCAGATCCATGACGGATTCCACATAAAGGGCTGCGATTTCCGGATCTTCCGGATATTTAGTGTAGAGCATTTTCATGGCTTGCGAATAGGCACTATCCAAATGCCCTCTTGTGGCGGGTGGTTCGGCAGCATAACGTTGGGCAAGAGCATTGATGAGATCTGCTTCTTTCGGACTTCCGTTTTTTATAAGTTGGACAGCTTTCTGAACGGCTGTATATGCACGTTCGTAATTATCTGGCTCCATGCCTGCGTTATAATTGGGTCCAAGAACATAAGCGAAGCCCCAGAAACACATGGCGCAATCGGGATCCAGTTTTGTTGCATAATGAAATGAGCGCGCTGCTTCTGCATGATTGAAAGCATAGGAAAGCGTAAGACCCTGGTTGAAATATTTTTGTGCATCCGGATGCTTCGTTGTGATACTATAATTCAGATCACCTAGACCATCAAAGAGAGGAGCTTTATTTTCACCCTTGTACCATTCTGCGTCAGTCGTTTTTGCAGCGCACATGGTTCCGGCGGGCGGAAATGCCGGCTTCAATTCGCTTTCTTTGGCTTTACAGCCTACTATCCATAAAAATATGAAATAGACCCAAATTTTGTACATCGTTCAAATTTTTATAAAGGTAATGGCAAGGAGGGCAGCTTGTAAATACCATGAATATGGGATTTTTTGTCAACTGCTTGAGATTCAGAACTTAATGCCTTCAAAAAATATCGAAACGACATCTAGCAGTCATAATCGCTATGCGTATTTATTTAACTGGAATTTGTAAAAAGTACTATCGAAGTTTAATACTCAAAATTGGCCTCAAATTGCTTCGAAAGCCATTTGCCTGCCATTCTTAAAAATTTCCTTAGGTAAAATGCACATTCTTTTATATTTGTAGATGAATGCGGTGGTCTTCATAGGGTAAGATTGAATTGTGAATGATGAATCATTTAAGGGGATTTGTCTTCAAACTAACTTAAAATTGACCTATCGGCAAGACTTTTATTGCAGTTTTTGGAATGCCCGAAGCCGTATTATAAAGCATTTAAAACTTGTGTTCATCTATCATTAAAATATTAAATATGAAAAAAATCAACGCCTTCTTATTTATTCTGATTTTGGGTTCTTTGGAGTATGTTTTTGCCCAGGATAAAAATGCGGTTCAAGCCGTCAACAGTTATTATACCTGGTTTGACCAAGGTAAGACCCATCAATTTAAACGCGTTCTGGATAAAAATTTTATGGGAGAAAGCTCTCACGCTGCGGCTCCTTTAAATTTGGATCAGTGGGCAGAATGGGCTGCTTCAATAAAAGTTGCATTTCCTAATGTAAAACATGAATTACAGGAAATCATTTCTGAAAAGGGAAAAGCAGCTGTTAAAGGAGTTTTTAAAGGAACCAATTCAGGAAATTTCATGGATAAGCTACCCACCAATGTCGAAGTAAGCTTACCCTTCAATGCAGTATTTTTATTTAAAGGGAGCAAGGTTATATCAATGAACCTCACTTTTGATTCCCGTTCGATGGAAACGCAATTATTTGGCGGTGCAGAGAATCGCGAAGCAAAAGCCAAACAAGCTGTAACTGATTTATACGCGGTTATGGATGCAGGTAATGTTGCTGAAGTTGATAAATATACAACTGCAGATTTTAAAATCAGCAATCCTTTTTTTCCGGAGCCCGGCAATCTCATTTCATTTAAAGAATTGCTGACTGCACAAAAGGCAGGGTTTCCTGATATGAAGCATACGGTAACTAAAATGCAATTTACCGGAAGTCATGTTGTGACATTGGGAGTTTTCACAGGTACAAATACAGGCCCTATGAATGGGAATGAGCCTACAGGAAATAAACTTTCCATTCCATTTTTCGTCATGGATGAATTGGATTCAAAATTTAAAATAAAGGATCGTGTCGTACAATTTGATGTAAAAGCTTTTGAATCACAACTCATGGCCGGGGTGGCGGCAAATATGGAAAAAATATTAAAAGAAATGACAGCTGCCGCTGATGGCGGGGATGCAGATAAATTCGCGAGTTATTGGGATCCTGCAGGTATCAATCATTTTAATGGAAAGGACAATACTTTAGAAGAAACTAAAACGAGAGTAAAAGCGCTGAAGAAAGCCTTTCCCGATATATCCAGAACCCTGGATGCTGTCACCGTATGTGGCAATAAAATTTTTATAAGAGGAATCATGTCGGGTGTTAATTCCGGAGCTTTTAATGGAAAACCTGCTACCAATCGCTATGTGAATATGATATGGATGGGCGAATACCATTTTAATCCGAAAGGTAAAATCGAAGCAGCCTGGACTGAGGTTGACTTTGAAACCCTTACCAAGCAGTTGTATCCTGCAAAGAAATAATTATTGAGTTTTTTTTTAAAAAGAAGAGCCGTTTGCAGCACTCTAGCAGATGGCTCTTTTTTATGAGTTCCTATACCGCCCTTTCTTAATATTGTAATGCCTTAAGTATATGTAGAACTTCCTGGAAACTGTCTGAAAATGTCTAAGTTTCAGGCCGCTGTGAATTTTCGAAAATTGAAGTTGTAAAGGCATATACAGAACCATAAGTGCTATTTGATAACAATTGTGTATCTTTGCACAGCACCCCGTCACAATTTTCTTTATTCAAAAATTTATCCGCAAAGCTGTTTCAAGCTTTTGGGAATCCTATTTCGTAATTATTTAAACATTCACATATGAAAAGAACACTACTCTTTTTTACGCTACTATTTTGCTGTATGAGCCTTACAGCGCAGGTTATCTCCCACCAGTACAATTACAGGATTAACCCGGAACAGGATGCACATTATTCGCTTTCAAATCCAGGGAGAGGTAACAGATCTGCATTGAAATTTAATATTTCAAGAATTCCACAAGGGGCCAAAATCAAAGTTGCACAACTGAATGTGCACGTTCTTTATTCTCAGATTAACTGGGATGGAGATGTCATTTTTTACAATTTGAACAACCAAAACTGGGAAGAAACCCAACCAGCAGATTCCCTGGAATTGTCTTTCCGTTCTGATTCAACACATCAGGACAGTTTGTTTGGGATGATGCAACTAGGCTGGCACAGTTCCATTGACTTGTCGCAGATTGTTTTAAGAGATTACACGCAAAAAAATGATTATTGCAGCATTTTTATGGTTGATCCGGACGATCAGAATGCTACGTTTACGCCTAACACACCCTTGTTTGATCATGACACCCTGGTCTGCGGTGAGGACATGAATGATGGTCAGATGGTTTTTTGGTCTTCTGAAAGTGCAGATACATTGCTCCGGCCATATTTGGGCATCAGGTATTGTTTTGATACAGACACCGCTTTCAAATTATCTGCCTGCGACAGCATCACACTCAATGGAGAAACATTTTATAGTTCAGGAGTCTATAAACAAGTGATTCCCAATTCAACGGGTTGTGACTCCACTATTAATATTGAGTTAACCATATTAAACAGCAGCACTTCAACGGAGAACTTAAGTGCTTGTGATAGCATTGAAGTAAACGGACTGAAGTATTTTCGTTCAGGTAGCTACCAACAAGTTTTGCTTAATCACGTCGGTTGCGATTCAATACTCACTTTACATTTGCAAATACATCCCAGTTACCTGAGTCAAATTATATTAAGTGATTGCGACAGCGTAAGTTTAAATGGTGTTTCCTACAAAACTTCCGGAATTTATACACAAACTTTCAGCAGCATTTATGGCTGTGATTCCATCCTTGAAATTACTGTAGTTATTAATCCAAATACTTTTGGAAGTATTACCAGAAAAGGCTGTGATCGTTTGGTCATCAATGGAGATGTTTTTAGTCAAAGCGGAACGTATACTCAGATATTGACCAATGCAAATGGTTGTGATTCTATACTTACCTTAATTCTGACTATAAATTTCAGCAACAGTGAGGAATTGGTAATCGAGGATTGTGATAGCATTATAGTAAATGGAGTTGTCTTTTACAGATCCGGAAATTACAGGCAATCATTTACAAACAAAGATGGTTGCGATTCTTCTTTATTGCTCAAACTCACCATCCACAAAAGCACAAAAGATACATTTACTTATACTGCATGCAACGGATTGGTCATCAACGGACAATCTTACGATACCAGTGGGATCTACGTATTGAATTATAAATCAATTTTCAATTGTGATTCTGTGATTATTCTGAACATTTCAATCAATCAAAGTACAACTGGTAGCCTGAGCCTTATGGAATGTGACAGTGCCCTGATCAATCAACAGAAATATGATAGCAGCGGAGTCTATACTCAAATTTTAAGTAATGCAAATGGTTGTGATTCTCTTTTGATCATCAGTTTGACCATTGCAGCGAGCAATTCTGAAAATCTCCAGATTGATGGCTGTGACAGCATTGTTGTTAATGGCAGTTCTTATTATCGAAGTGGAAATTACATACAGAATCTGGTAAATACTGCGGGCTGTGATTCAATACTCAATATTGAAGCTTTAATTATTAGTATAGATACAGCGATCATCGTAAATGGTAATACATTAACAAGTGCAGACACAACTGCTCAATACCAATGGGTAGATTGTGATCTTAATTTTGCAGCATTGCCGGGAGATACTAATTTTACTTTCACAGCAACACAAAGCGGAAATTATGCACTCGTATTATTTAAAAAATCGTGTACAGATACAAGCGCATGTTATCCGCTTACGGTAGTTAGCACAAAAGATGAAGATTCGGAGCACGGAGTTATCGTATTCCCGAATCCTTCCAATGGCGAGCTGAAAGTCATTCAGGAAAAAGGACAAGCATTTGAAACACTTCGGGTCATGAACCTATCTGGCAATTGTATTTCTACCCATAAATTAAATGCGTCAAAGTGGAATACTTTTGATTTCTCTGATCTTGCACCGGGAATGTATATCCTTGAGTTAAAATCAAATGAACTCAAACGCCAATTAAAGTGGATGAAACATTGAGAAAATAAGGCCATTTCAAAAACGATTACACAGTTTATCATATGTTTTAAACATGTGATAAACTGTTTTTTTTTGGAAGGGAATACCTGAAAGACTAAAGTGAAGTCTTGTATATTTCATTTAAATCAATAAATGACTTATTTCACGGTAAATAAGCATTCCATCCAATTTCTAACGCGATCATCGTTGTTTGTATCCGTAATATTTAATAAGTAGGAACTGTACTCTGGCAACTTCTTTTCTATCTGAATCAGAATAAACAGAATTGGAGAAATTGCAGAAGGAGATTTGTGAAATAAAAAAAAGAAGCGGGTAAAACTGAATGTACTGAAACTAAAGTATTTGGTGAAATAATTGTATCATAAACTAACGAACGTTAGTAGTAGTTATATGCAACAACCAACTCCCTACCGAATCAAGATTTTAAGAATAAGTGATTTCTTCGCTCTGCGTAGTCTCCTCCCGCTTTATTAGTGTAATATATACACCCCAAATTTTTTCAAAGCGGGATACGCTGAGGTGATAGGAAAACTTTGTTTTCCAGACGGATGATAAATTGATTTATTTTTGTTTTATTCAAACTCAGCGAGAGGTGTCCTGTTCAACTATCAACCAACAGCTATCAACCAGGAACTATTTATTCCTTCCCTTGCAAATAAACCAGTTTTTTTTCTATAAAATAGGGTTCAGGAAATTTTGAATGGATATCCCAAATTTCATAATAGTGTTGTTTTTGAATATCGTTGATTTCATTTTTGAGATCTCCACCTTTGTATGCGATAATGCCATTGGGAAGCGGGCAGATTGATTTTTTATAAAGGAGATCGTTGCTGTATTGACTTAATAGGGATAAAGTACACACAGCCCGACTGATAATATAATGGAAGCGGCCGTCAAAATCTTCTGCTCTGGTCGGAAAGGCCTGAACATTATTTAGTTGGAGTTCATTTGCGATAAATTGCACGGCTTTGATTTTTTTTCCGGTGCCATCAATGCCTGTAAATTCTACTTCAGGGTATAATATGGCCAGAGGAATCAAAGGAAAACCACCACCTGTGCCAAGATCCAGGATTTTGCATTTTGAAGTCCATGAAATAAATGCCGAAAGACTCAGAGAATGCAGGACATGGTGAAGGTAGAAGGCATCCATATCTTTCCGCGAAATGAGATTTACTTTTTCATTATAGCTTTGATACAATGGTTTTAACTGAATAAATTTTGCTAGCTGGTCCGCATTTAAATTATCAAAATATTGAGAGATTTTATCCATAATTACCAGTGTTTTCTTTTTTTTAATAGGAGAGGAAATTGTAAAAGAATATGGCAAACATATAATAATTCCAATAATGGAAATAATTTGCATAATCCGGGTTCATGGAATTTTTTTGCCAAATTGCAAAACATTGGCCAGCATATGATGTATTTTAAAAGGAAGAGACTCAAGGCGAGATTTAAATTGGTCGAAAATCCTAAAATTATTACACTCATGTAAAAGCAAATCAAGCTCAGAAAATAGAGTGTTAAATATATTTTGGAGGAAAGCTTATAAGACCGCGATGTTGCATAATGTCTGCTTTTGCGACGAAAATAATCGATATATCGGGTTTCAGCGTCAGTGTAAGTAAAGCCATTTGGATCAATACAGTAGCCGGCAGTTATATGATGAGCGTAATGTTGGAGCAGCAAATCATCGTCACCATAGGGCACTTCTAAACAGATGGCTTGAGGGGTCAATAGTTTTTTCTTATAGACTAAATTTCTACCAACTGCAGCATATGCTAATCCATAAGCTGCTGCTCCAAACATTTGGATTGCATTTAGACAAGATTCATAGCGGATAAATGCATTTAATAAGCCGGCTTTTGGTTTGTAAGGAGCATATCCGATCACCAGATCTGTATCTTTTTGAAGCGATTTCATCATTGCTTTTAAGCATAATTTACCGGCAGGTTCACAATCTACATCGGTCAGTGCCAGCCAATCATATTTAGCAAAGCCAACAGAACTTAGTAAGGGCAATTTTTTACCGGATTGGATTTTGTGTAAATAGTGGTATTTAAGTTGCGGATAATTCTGAATCAAGCTCTTAACATATGCCTCGGTACCATCATCTGAGCCATCGTCAATCAGGATGATTTCAAATTCCGGATACTCTTGTTGAAGCCAATGAGGGAGGTGCTTTTTTAAATCCTGGAGTCCCTTATGGCTGCAAATAACCAAACTTACCGGCTCGCAAACAATTGCCCCTTGTTTTTCTCTTTGGCGATGAATTTTCCCAAATACCAATAACCAATAAGCTAATTGGATCAAAAAAGCCGAAATAAGAGCAGCTGTAAGTAAATGAAGGCACAGTGTTAAAGGTAAAAAAATAGTCCGGAATCTTTTAATATTACATATTTATTTAATATGTTTGTGCTTAATTTATAATGCATAATTAAATTTCTTCTATGATTCGCTCGAGTAATTTTTTCATCCTTGCATTTATCTTTAGTTTCGGGCTTAATGCCCAAATGACATTTAAAGGCAATGAAATCTATGGCAATGAATGGCACAAACCCAATCAGAAATATTGGAAGCTGAATATTCCAGCTGATGGAATCTACAAAATCAGCTATTCAATGCTTCAACAATCAGGTTTTCCGGTGGCTACAATCCCCGCATCCCATATGCGATTGTATAAATTTGGAGAACAGAAGCCAATGATAAGATCTACAACGGGCCTGATGGGATCTGATGATTATCTGTTAATTTATGGTTTGAAAAATCGCGCTGAGTTGGATGAAGCACTATTTCAACAAGCTGATTTACTCATGAATCCGGAATACAGTATGTTTAATGATACTTCTGTTTATTTCCTTACTTATGATATTGATCCGGATCCACTGGATGTAACTTTTGTATTAAATGACCTTTCTGCACCATTGCCAAAAGATGAGTATTATATTCAGAATAAAAAGCTAATTTTCAGTGAAATTTCTTTTAAAAGAAGTACAGGTTTTGGTAGTGATCAAAAATATCCTTTATTTGATAATGCACAAGGATACACATCCGATATTTTTAGAAACAGGAACTTTAATCTAAATTTCGATAATTATTATTCTGATGGTCCTGATGCACAAATTCTGATTCGAATTACCGGCTACGGAGATGATAATACCGCACACCGGCCCGCATTTACAGTTGATGGCGTTTCTTTTGGAACGGAAATTTTTGCAGGCTATAAAATTAGAACTAAAGAAATATTAATTCCTGCTTTTGAATTAAAAAATGAATTTACCCTAAATATCAATGGCGAAGCCAGTCCGGAAGACAAATTGGCCGTTTCATTAATAGAACTTAACTATCCAAGGAAGTTTGATTTTAATCAACAACGAATGGCCCATTTAAAAATCGGGAAGAGCCTTATTCGAAAATATCTGGAGTTAGAAAATTTTGATGGTGGGACGGAAATTGTAATTTATGATATTACCAATAATATTTACCTCAAAAGCATTAGAGAAACCAATGGAGTCTATCGCATCACAATTCCACCATCTTCTAATGACCGGGAATTTGTGATTTGGAATCCTGCAGAGGAAAAACCGATTTCAGGATTACATGAAACGGAAATTAAATCATTTAATAGTGGAAACTTTAACTATGTGATCTTATACCATCCAAAATTGGAGTCACCGGTCAATGGAATCAATTATGTTCAGGAATATGCGCGTTACCGTTCTTCAGCAGAAGGCGGATCTTACAAGGTGGCTTTGGTAAATATTGAAGAGCTCTATGATGCATTTGCATTTGGAATTCATACCCATAGTCTGGCTGTTAAAAATTTTAGTCAATATGTACGAACGATCTGGCCGGATATGAAGTATTTTTTGATTTTAGGGAAAGGACTTGAATACCCATATTACAGACAAAGTGGCTTGAACACAGACTATTTTCTGGTTCCTACTTTTTGTTCGCCCGCTTCAGATATAAGTCTTGTTTGTGATCAACAAAATAAACCATTTTGTGCCTTTGGCAGATTGCCGGTGATTAATGGCTCGGAAATAAAAGCGTATTTAGATAAAATCAAATCTCACGAAGCTTTTACGACAACAAGCTCATACAATTTAGAAAATCGGGAATGGTTGAAACGGGTTATTCATTTATCGGGTGGAGATCCCCAAATTTATGCGCTGATAAGTAGTCAGCTGGCAGGTATGGAAAATGTCATCGAAAGTAATTTAAGTGGCGCAGATGTGAAGACTTTTTATAAACAAAGTAGTAATACCATCGAAGTTGCCAATAGTGAATTGTTGCGAAAATACATCAACGAAGGGAGTGCTATTATTTCATTTATGGGCCACTCTGCGGCCATTCGTCTCGATTTTAATTTGGAAAATGTAGATTCCTATATGAATAAAGATCGCTATCATTTATTCATGGCGATGGGTTGTTATGCCGGATCATTATTTGCCAATAACCGGTCCATCAGCGAAGACCATAATCTCGCTCCAGAGAGAGGTTCTATAGTTTATGTCGCCAACACCACTGCGGGCTATCCGGATATATTGGGAATTTTCGGAAATGAATTTTACAGACAATTGGGAGGAAAAAAATATGGAAAATCAACAGGTGAAGCACTTCAAGAAACGATATTGCAAATGATAAGCAATGGAGGCGAACGATTGTTAACTCAGGCCTACTCTGTGACCTTTAATGGCGATCCGGCCGTGAAGCTCAATTTTAATGAAGCACAGGATTATACTTTAGATTCGAGATCCTTAAGCACAGAACCTTCATTGGTATTTAGTACGCAGAAAGAATTTGAACTGCGTTTTGAAGTTGTTAGTTTAGGTGCTTATGAAAAAGATAGCATCCAGTTGACTGTTGAAAGGGAATTGCCAAATGGCAGCAGGAGAATTGTCTTTGATCAACAAATTGCCAAACCAAGCTGGAGAAGTCAGATAAGTATGTTGTTGCCGGTTTCGGGCGATACTGCGGTGGGTTATAACCGACTTTATATAAAATTGGATGGAAAGAATCTCGTTCAGGAAGGTCCATTGCCTGAGGCAGAAAACAATAATGATTTGGAAGTTAATGGACAAATGGGATATTCATTTTTTGTTTTTGGCAACGAAGCCAAACCTGTATATCCGAAAGAATTTGCCATTATACAATCAAATTCACCGCAATTAATAGCATGTAATGGAAATACCCTGGCGGAGGAAATCGATTATTATTTTGAACTTGACACTACAGAATATTTTAACAGCAGTCACAAACAATCGCATGTTGTTAAACAGACAGGAGGAGTAATTCATTGGACTCCTTCTCAAAGCCTCATGGAAAATGTAGCGTATTATTGGAGAGTTTCACCCGATAGTATTGGTGCCGGACAATTTGCATGGCGCAATTCTTCATTTATATATTTGCCTGGAAGTACTCCCGGCTGGAATCAGTCGCATTTTTTTCAACATAAAAAAAATGATTTGTACAAAATGCAATTGAATGAGCCCGACAGGCAATTTCAATATTCTGCTGCATATGTTGAAATTAGGGCAAACAATGGATATATTGAATTGCCAAGTTTTATCAGACCGCGATTATATGTAGGAACGGATGTTAGTTCTGATTATGATTATTGGAATTACAATAATAATTTCAGTGGAGTGGTGGTCAATGTGTTTAATCCAATATCCGGGCGCCTGTGGGTGAATGTGACGGGAGGTGATTTTAATAGTTACCAGGATGGTCGTTATGGTGGAAAACCATTTTATATATTCCAGACCGAAACAGCACAACAGCGGGCGATTCTAATGGATTTTCTGGAAAATTCTATTCCAGTTGATCATGTAGTCGTATTGAGCACTTTGAGTCAATATCAGAATTCCTATTTTCCGGAATTATGGGAAGCTGACGGAGTTAGAAACATGTTTTCTGTTTTGGAGTCTTTTGGTGCAAAGCAGGTAAGAAGTTTGAAGTCTTTTAATTCTGTGCCCTATATTCTTGTTTATCGGAAGGGCAGAAGTGATTTTGAAGTCAAAGAAAGTATAGGAAATTTTACAGATGAAAATGAAATTTCGCATATTTTCAGCATTCCGCAAACGGAAGGATCTATGCAATCGCGAATCATAGGACCAGCAAAGGCCTGGTCGCAATTTAGCTGGAATTACAATTTATTTAATGCCGCTGAAGACCAACAAGAAATCAACATTTATGGAATAAGTCCCAATGGAAACCAAACATTGCTTCGTGGACCATTTACCGATGCTGTTCAGGATTTAAGTAATATTCAGACTAGAGATTACCCGCAACTGATGCTCGAATGGAAATCAAAAGATACCAGCAGCAGAAGTTCTTCTGTTTTGGATTACTGGAGAGTGACGCATGTTTCTTTACCCGATGCAGCATTTCATCCGGCATTATGGTTTAAAAAATCAAATGATACCATTAATCAAGGCGATCCTTTTGATATTGAAATTTTGGCACAAAATATAGGGGAAGCTGATTTTGACAGTTTGTTGGTGAAATTTACATTAGTCAGTCAGACCAATCAGCAAACCATCAGTTATAAAAGGCTGCTGCCACTGGCATCATTGACTACACTTAAAATTCCATTTTCTTTTAATACGTCCAGTGTATATGGTTCTTATAAACTATTTATCGAATTGAATCCTGATAGCGATCAGGCAGAACTATACTCATTTAATAATACAGCAGTCATTCCATTTTTTATCAGAAGAGATAGGAGACAGCCTTATATGGATGTGACCTTTGACAGAAACCGAATTATTAATCTTGATATCGTCTCCAGCAAGGCAGTGATAGAAATTAGCATTCAGGATGAAAACAAGGATCTTTTGCTCAACGACACTTCCGTTTTGGAAATGCGATTAAAAGAACCCGGAGGAAATCCACAACGCATTTATTTTTCTCAGAATAATGTAGAATTTGTTCCCGCAGCAGGTGCTGAGAATAAGCTCAAAGCCATTATTCACGGGCGCTTTACAAAAGATGGAATCTATACTTTGTATGTAAAGGGATATGATGCCTCTGGAAATCCAGCATCAGATCTTGACTACATTATTGATTTTACCATCATCACAAAATCTTCTGTTTCCAATTTTGTAAATTACCCGAATCCATTTTCGAGCAGAACCCGATTTGTGTATACACTTACCGGTGATGAGATTCCGGAGTATTATTCAATTCAGATTATGACGGTATCTGGAAAAGTAGTCAGAGAAATCAGTAAAGAAGAAATCGGCGCCTTGCAAATAGGAACACATATGACGGAGTTTGAATACGATGGCACAGATCAGTTTGGAGAGAAATTGGCGAACGGCGTTTATTTATACAGATTCAGGGTGAAGGATCGTCAGAAAAAAGCTATAGAGAAGTATGATAATGGAACAGATCAATTTTTTACAAAGGAATTTGGTAAAATGCTTATCTTGAGATAAGCATTTGTTGCGCAAATGTGATCATGAAAGAAATTCTTTAGATTAAAAATTATTTTAAAACATTCATTTGAAATCTGGGTTTGTTCTATTATAAGACCTAATGTATTGGGCTTTTTTAAAACATGTGGCGTAAATTTAAATATTGGTTAATCAAGATTTCAAGAGATCGGGGCACTACCCATGAAATAGCGTTTGGTGCGGCTGTGGGTACATTTGTCAGTATTTTTCCAACATTTGGAGCCGGTACATTAATTGTTTTGTTTCTATACCGCCTGTGGAAATTTAATTTGTTGGCAGCCATAGGCGGAAGTATGATCAGTAATGTCTTTACCAGTCCGTTTTTTATGGCTATGAGTTACAAACTCGGTAGCGTTTTTTTTGAAAAACAAGCAGCATTTAGTTTCAAAGATTGGTACAAACATTTAGATCATCTTAGTATTTCCGTATTGGCCGGAAGCCTCATTCTAAGTAGCGTCTTGGCATTTTGTATGTATTATATCATTAGATACGCTGTAAAGAAATACAGATACAATAGAGAAAGACTGAAACCTGCCGGTTAAACTTCTATCCATGAAGTTATTTGAACATAAACACCTGGCCTATGCAAATGCGTTTCAACCTGCAGATGTAGTAAGGCTTTTGCAAAGTGGCACTGAATATTTTGATACGCTGATGGCACTGATCAAAGCAGCTCAAAGCAGTATCCAATTTCATACCTACATATTTGAAAATGATAGCATCGGTACAAGCATCTCGAATGAACTTATCAATGCAGCCAAAAGAGGGCTTGAAATATCAGTGATTATGGATGGATATGGTTCTTTGGGATTTTCGAAGCTAATACTCGAAGAATGGAAATACTATGGTATTAAGGTGCATTTATTTTCGCGGATATCGCTTTTTAAAAACCTTGCGATTGGCAGAAGACTGCACCATAAAATATTCATTGCAGATGAATACAAATCACTTGTAGGTGGTATTAACATTGCAGATAAATACAGGGGTACAATACAGGAAGAGCCCTGGCTGGATTTTGCGCTATATATAGAGGGAGATGTTTGTAGGCAATTAAAGAAAATTTGCGATCAGATAGAAGAACGGAAATTTCCTGTCTTTAACGAGCTAAAACTTCCAAAATATCATGGCCAGAATATTCCGCAGATCAATATCCGACAGAATGATTGGCTTAGAAATAAAAAACAGATTCACTACAGTTATCTCTTGGCTTTGGAACAGGCCGAACGCGAAATGTATATTGTAGCAAGTTATTTTTTACCGGGCCGTAAATTGCGAAAAGCAATGGAAAGGGCTGCTAAAAGAGGGATCAAGATCAAGATCGTGCTTGCAGGAAAATCGGATATCCCAACTTTTTTAAATGCTAGTTTGTATTTGTATCGTTGGCTTTTAAAAAATGGTATAGAAGTTTACGAATGGCATAAAAGCGTACTTCATGGCAAACTTGCACTTGTTGATGATGAATGGATGACGATTGGTTCTTTTAATTTAAATCACTTGAGTACTTATGCCAGTATCGAACTCAACGTGGACGTAACAGACAAAGATCTCGTCAAATCAACTAGAATATTAATGGACAAGCTCATCAAGAGCGGATGCCATCAAATAGACAGGCAGCGGCATCGCGGCGTCTTTCAAAAATTATTCGAATACGTGGCCTATATCGCAGGCAGAACTTTATTGAAATGGATTACTTATTTTCCGGGAGTAAGTAGGAGAATTTGAGAAAAAGGTTTTATAAACTGATATGGTGGATATTGGATTATAGAGCAAGGATTATAGAGCAAGGATTATGGATTTAGGATTGTCAATGCCTAAATAGGGTTGACCGTTTTGTGTAACTTTTTACTCGAATTATTTGCAGAGAATACATCAAGATTCTGAGGTGTTTTTTGCTCAAAATATATGGGGTTCGATACCCCATATATTTTGTTATTTGCATCAAATGACTCTTTCATCCTCGGTGTTTTTTGCAATTGTAAAGTTATATCCAAATTTTCAAATTCAACAGGACTTAATCTTTGTAACTCTTTATGAGGTTTTTCTAAGTTATAAAGTTGTACACTTCGGTCAACCTCTATAGTCAATTGATGATAATTTTTAATATCCCTGTGTATCAAATAGTTATTCTTTATGATTCCATTAATCCTTTCAGCTTTACCATTTTCCCAAGCATATTCACACATACTGTTTCTGATTTCATATTTTGCGGTAAGCTCTAAAAAGGATTTTGCATAGTATTGTCCACCACCATCGGAATGGAATATTAATTCGCTCATCTTTTGTTTGGCTCGCAACTTTATAGCCATTTTTAAGGCTGGCATTGTGGTGCAAATGGTCGTTAAATTATCCGACACGTTATGCCCAACAATTCGTCTAGAATAAGCATCAAGGATAAAAGTTAAATAATAAAACCTATTGTTTAATTCAAAATAGGTTATGTCGCTTTGCCAGACTTGATCAACTCGATTGATTTGGAGATCTATAAGCAAATTGTCAAATCGTATAACCCCTGTGTTGTCTGTTGTTCTTGGCCTAAATACTTTCTTAAGGGACATCAAACTATTTTCTTTACAAAAGGCTTCAAAACGGTCCCTGCCCATGGATTCTGGCCGAATTTTATAAAACAGATCACGCACTCCCATCGTAGGGTGATCTTCACGAATTTGGTGTATGAGCCACAGAAGTTGTGCTTCTATTTCTAGATCCTGGTGATTCCTTTCTATTCTTTGATGAACAGATTGTTTGCTGATATTCATTACTCTGTACAACTTATTTAATGAGAATGGATATCGCTTTCGCTCCTGTCTGAAGTAGCAGATTGTGCTGAAGAATATTTTTTTTTAATATCAATCTTGTATGCTTCTTCTGCTAATTCAATCATCTTAGTTTGAAAGTCAATTAGGATCTGTTTTTGACCAATTACTCGTTCCAATTCTGCAACTTTTTGCTTAAGTTCTATTATTTTTTAGTGTCGGAATTTGTTTCAACAATCATGCGAATTTGGCTTTTAGCTGCACCAAATTTACTCATCCATTTGTATACATTGGTAGGGCTAACCTCGTATTCCTTACAAATTTCACTGACTTTGCTCCTACCTTGCTCTATCTCGAGAACCTTCGATCGTTTGAAACTTTCTGAAAAATGCCTCGCCATACGCTGCTCAATGCTCATTTTAAATTGCCTTCTAATTGTTGCCATTTTTATGTTTTTTAATGATAAAATATGGTCAACCTATATCAGGCACTGACAGATTTTCAATTGATTATAGACTGTTTATACTTGAGGAAGGATAGTGAAGTGAGGATGAGTTATTCCCAGATATAAATAGGCTTTTTTATTCTATAAGAATTCGTTAAACTTAATTTTTTCATTCGGGTCTTGATTTTTCATTTTTGAACGCTTTTAGAATTATGTTTAACATTTTTGAAAATATTAAATAATGGCAATTATAAATTAATAAACAAACAATTGTTAGTATGAAGGTTCTCTAATAACTAACAATTATCATTTTTTATATAACTTATTTTTAGTAGTCAAGCAAATTGTAGATAATCAATCATGTAGACATTTCGGTCACTTCACCTCCTGCTCCTCTCTACTATGCGGAGAGGAGAGCAGATTCTGGTTCTTATAAAAATATCCTATTATTTTAAATAAGTAGCTCTGAGTAGTCTCCTCCCGCTTTATTATTGTAAAATATACACCCCAAATTTTTTCAAAGCGGGATACGTTGGGGCGATAGGAAAACTCCGTTTTCCAAACGGATGATTAATTGATTTATTTTTGTTCTCGTTCAGTAAGGGATTTCATAAAACATATCATCTAACACCTAGCCACTAACTCCCAACATCATCATTTATTGTTAATAAGAGGCATCTTCATGTCGAGACAACCAACTCCCTCCTCCTCCAACATGCATCCAGAAAAAATTTCTGAGTCCAGTTAACGATGCGAAATGGGAAATAAGGTTTCCAGATGGGATAGGAGGCCGGAAAAGCTCCATTTATTCCGGGATGCTTATTTTTATATTGAATGTTGATCAGCTTATGCATCAATTGTTCGGCAGTAAGTATAGCCCATGGTTCTTTGAGATCAGCGTAAACTTGATAATAAAGAGAAGCAAACTGGGCATGTCCCGTTGTACATATGTAAGAAGTATCCCACTTTGTTTTGCTATGAAATTCGGCGGGAAATTTATTTCCACCTAACGAACGTTCGTTCATTTCGCGAAGCTTTTTATATACCCATTGAATAGTATCTTCATCTTTTATGAGTTTAGCACATTCCAAAAAGCCTTCCAACGCATAAGCCAATGTATGGCTGAGGCATGAAGTATTTGGGTAAAAGCTACAGTTTTTATAAAGTTCTTTTTGAGCTTTGTCCAATAAATAAGTATAAGATTTTGTGAGCAGATTCAGATTCTTTCCATCAAAGTAATATATATCTGTGTCGATAAATTTCCATAATGCATGTACATAATATACCGGAAACCAGGAATCCACATACAAACCTTCCTGCCAGCTACCATCTTTATTGATTTGGGCTATACACCAGTTGTAAGCTTTTATAATTTGATCGCGGTATTCTTCATTTTGATTTTTTTTATTCAAAATGTGCAAGCCACCTATAATTTGAGCTGTATTAAAGATACTGGGATTTTGCTTTTTAAGGCCGGCATAAAAATATCCATCCGGAGATTGTTGTTCAAAAAGCCATACTGCTGTTTTAGTAACCAAAAAGTATTGTAATTCAGGATCATGAATATTGCGTTCGAGAAAATTTTCAATCAGATAGCCGCTGGTTTCCGGATAGGATGATGTCCAGGCAATAAATTCGGGCAAACACATGCATCTACTATGCGGAATACCTCTATATTCTTTCATTTTTGAAGCATAAATGAGCCAATCCATTGCGGCTTTCTCTGAGGTTTGAAAAACTTCATTGCTTATTTCCATTTCGAGATGACGGATCTATTTTGCTTTCAAGTATAATCGTTTTTTGATACATTCTTTCTTAACGGAAAGCATATACAAACATAGCCAAATTCAAATCTCTTTATCATTTTATTTCACCTAAGACAGACTGATTGAATATGAATTGCTGCATTTAATACCTTGTTGATTTTTAGACCCTGCTTCATTGGTGAATTGCCAATACATTTCATGATCTTTGCGGGGATGGATTTACAAGGCGAGAGGCTTATTTATATGGGACATACAGATAGTATGTTTACAAAGTGTTTTGTACCGGTTTTGTCATTACTTAAAGGGATCCGACTGACTTGCGTTTTCATCGACGAGCCCCAAAGAACTGTTTGGCCGGAGAGTCCTGACTATTTATTAAGAATATTCATTTTTTGGCAAAGGATCTGTAATAGCGTAAACAAGATTTTCATTTCATACTACTGGAGTGTATTTTGTTATCAGAAATCTGTGGAGCTTTATTTTTTCAAGACTTTAGATGATGAAAGACTTGATGCTTTGGCAGATGCTAGTGATTATCTGCTCTCAGCTGGAATCCAAACTAAATTGCCACATCGGTTCTTGATGAAATTCAAAAAGCGGGCTTTGAATTTTCATTATTCGCTCTTACCAAAACACAGAGGAACCTTCCCTATATTCTGGCAGAAATGCTTAGGAGACCATGATTTTGGATACAGTTTTCATATAATTACAGATCAAATGGATGCTGGAGAGATTGTATTGCAGGAAAGACTGGATTTGAATCCGGGATTACCGGATTCCAGTATATGCGATCTGCTTACAAGACATGCGTCTTTTCAATTGTATCGATTGTTTGGCGATTCGGCGACGTTAAAAATGCAAGATGAAACAATAGGTTCTAATCATACCATGTTGGAATATATTGACTATGTAAATGTTACTTTTCAATCAGCTAGATTTTCAATGCAATCTGGTTCTAAACGCTGGATTATAAATCAACGATATGTGTTGCATACAGGGGATTTCATAATAGAATGCAGTATAGATGGTGTCATCCGAAAAGGATTTAAATTGTATATAGCTTTGAATGGGAAAGGAATCGAAATTAAAAGAGTCAATTACCTGCCTGCGGTTTTCTATTTTTGGTCTTTAAAGAAATTATTTGCAAAACAATAAACGCATACAAGGGAGTGCCATCGCGCTGAACCACATGTTTAGATGGCAATTGGGATCTTCCCTCTATCTGACCTTGTTGCAGATTATTGGCATTGTATTCCTTGGAAGATTTCTCGGATACCTGGAGATGGGCATTTATGCAATCTTTCAGCTGATTTTTCGAGTGTCGGTAGCCTTGTTTGAACCGGGTATGTTTGTATGCATACTCCAGAAATAAAGCTGGTCGAAGACCTTGATCCAACTTGTGTACAATTGGCACATGGCTTTAGGCAGTGGGGGTATTTTTTGATACTGCTCTTTTTTATTATCGAAAAAAAGTATTACAGCGAAAATCATTGGATCGTTTATACCGGACTTCTGTTATTTTTATTGATCGCCTGGGGTTCTCGTTACACGGCCATACTCACAAGGCAATTGCACCAGCGGCAGATCAGCCTGGCTCAAATCGCCGGTGCAAGTCTTGAGTTTTTATTTTTAGTGAGTTTTATCTGGTTTTACAATCCCATGTTTGTTTTTACACTGAGTTTCTTGTTTCGTTTTTGTCGTTTATTATGGACTTTGCTTTTATTTTACAAATAAAGAAATAAAAGATATTCCTGAAAATACAGAAATCGAAGAGAATGTAGCTCATTTAAAGTTTTCATCCTACCAGATGATCAATCAGGGCTTAAGTTTTATTCAGGGAAATTTTGATACTGTTCTTATTTTGGCTGTATTCGGTTTGCAAACTTTAGGTCCCTATAATTTTGCTTCAGAATTGAGTTATCTTCTGTTTTCAAAAATAAATCCGATCTTCAATAAGGTAGTTTTTCCCATCTTATCCAAACATCAGGAGGATGCCGGCGAAAGGCAATGGATCATCAGCGAATCTATGCTGAGTCATGCATTGATTTGTTTGGGATTGTATCTCTTATTATTTTTTCATTTACCCGAACTTGTGGACTTACTTTTTAAGGATGATGAGGGAAAGATCCTGGTGTTTTCAAAGTTCATTTGTATTATGGCAATGATACGTTCTGTAAATAATCTTGCCTTCAGCCAACTGCTTGCACTGGGGGCCTCTCGAAAGTTATTACAATGGAATATTGCGGTTTTGATCTTTAATTATGTATTTATTTTTATCATTTATTTGACAAAGGCGCCTATTGTTACTTTCTTGGAAATCAACATTTTTGTCAGTCTCTTTGTGTTGACTTTTACTATTTATAAAATGTTTCAATATTATTCGAATTTATCCAGGGGCATTCGCGAAGTACTTTATTTTTTGATGTATTATCTTTTTGCCAGCGTTTTACTTTACGGGATCAGTCTACTTCATTTGTATCTGGTCTTTTCTATAGGCTTAAGTGTAGTTTGTTTGATGGTATTGAGTTTGTTGTTTTACCGCGACAAAGTGATGCGTTTACTTCATTTAAGAATCCTCTAAGATGAATGATTTTTTATTGCAGATAGGAAAGTCAGAGCCTGTTCAAAAAACGACGGACTCTGAATCCAAGCAGCATTTATGGCTAGGTCATGTAAGCTTATTGGATAAAGGAGCCATCAGTTATATTTATAAGAATGATAATTTAAAACGGTCTGTTCTAGTGATTGGAAACGCAATACCGCGAAAAAAAGCTAAACAAAAAGTTGATCAATGGTTACATGGGAAAACCTTGGTAAACGAAACGGAAGCTATTGAATGGTGTAAATCTTACAATGGTATTTTTAATTTAATCTTTGTTGATGAACTCCAGTATAGCATTTGTATCGTTACGGATTTCCTTGGATTTTATCCTTTGTATATGTATGAAAACCAAAATCAAATCTGTTTATCTAATTCCATGAAGTGGTTGGCAAAATTTTGTATCCAAAACCTGAACTGAATACAAAAACAATCTATTCTTATTTACACAACGGACACATGATGTGGGATCAAAGTTGGTTTAATGAAATCAAACGATGTGATCCTTCGAGCTTATATATTTATGAAGCGAGCACTAAACGTCTGTGTTCTAAAATGTACTGGGGCTGGGATCAGGTTCCGCCAAAACGGATCGCTTCGCGAAAAGCCATGGAAGAATACGCGCATCTGTTTGTTCAAAGCACTATCGACCTTGAATTGGCTGATATGAGTTCCATTGGCATTGGTTTGAGTGGAGGATTAGACAGTAGGTGGATCGCACAAATATTAAGCAAAGAGAAAGCTTGTACAGCCCATTGTTTTTCATTTGATCATAATTGGGAATTGAGCTTATCCAGAAGAGTTGCTTCGGAATTACATATTCCCCATACTTTTCATGAACTCAGTGCTTCAAACTGGCTGGAGAATAGATTAGAATCCTTATGGCATAGTGATGCTTGTTTGCATCTTGGGCATTTGCATGAAGGCAACTTACATCGAGATTTGTTGCAACATTCAGATGTTTTCTACCATGGATTTTATGGTGGTGGCATTTATGCTGGAATGAATGAGCTCAATAAGCGCATCGATCGCGAAACTGCAGCCCGATATTTTAAAGTAGAGCATGGTAAGTTTAAACTGGACGATCCCTTTTTTAATGCAAAGACAATTGACCCCTACATCGTTCATCACCGCATGCGCTATCAGGCAGCTTATAGTATATTTTTATTATCGAGTTATACCAAAATAGCAATTCCATTTTATGATTTGGATTGGATCATGTTTAATTACAGCATTGATGATAAAGATCAGGCATATGGCCGATTTTATCTAAATGTTTTAAATAGAGAGTTGTCAAACGATTTGTTGAACATACCCTGGCAAAGAACAGGGCTCCATCCAAAGTTTATTGGAGCCAATTGTCTGTTTCAAAAGTTTAAATTAAATTCAGCATTTGAAAAGATATATAATTTGATGGGGAAGAGCCGACATGTTATTAACTATTCAATTTTCGATGAACAAATAGAATTTTGGTTAAAGGAATTTGCCAGCGATATCAAAAATTTGGATCAAAATTTTAATTTAAAAAAACGCGAACATAAATTGAGAATGTTGAGTTTAGTTGTTTGGAATCGAATGCTCCAAAAGGATAGTCCGCATGTACTATAAAGTTCTTCATATTGTTGACCATTGGTTGCCGGACACAATGAACTGGTTGGATGCCTTGCTTGACAGTACCTTGAAATCATGCCGTCATTATATCTATAGTGAATATCTGGTGAGCGATCCAAATCCTGACTATTTTTATATCAGGTCTGTTCCAAAAGTGAATTACCCTGTTTCTAATGTTGAAAAAATCAAGCAAAGATGGAGACGTTATCAAATGTCGGAACATTTGAGCAATTGGCTAGCTTCAAACGAGGTGCATGTGATTCATGTTCATTTTGGACATATGGCTGTTCGCTACAAACATTGGCTAATCCAATCCAAAAACCTATTGTTATTTCATTATACGGTTTTGACTATGAACATTTAATATTTAAACATCCTTCTGTGTTGGAGTCTTATCGGGACTTGGCAAAAGTGGAGCGAGATTTATTGTGGAAGGAAATTATTCAAGACAACTGTTGATTGGATATGGAATACCAGCACATCAAATTAGCATCGTGCATCTTCTATTTTTTAGAAATGCTGAAATTCATTTCAATTTATGGAATCATCCAATCAGATTATTGCAAGTAGCCACCTATACGGAGAAAAAAAATCAATTAGAACTCTTGGAAGCTTTGCAAGATAGGCACGCAGGTAGGTTCTCGCTTTCGTTTTACGGCGAATTTTATAATCAGGCCTATGTACATGAAATACAAAAAGTTGCTCGCAGCAAACATAAACATTCTATATCCATAAATGGGAAATTGAATTTTGAGGATTATCTGAAGGCACTTAGATATACACATTTTTCAATGCAATGGAGTAAAAGAACAAAAACGAATGATACAGAAGGCGGTTGTCCGGTTTTCATCAAAGACAGCCTTGGTCTGGGCCGTCCGGTAATTGGTTCAAGACATTGTGATATCCCGGACATCCTTGTTCATCATTTTAATGCATATCTGACCGAAGAGCAAGATCTAAATGCATTGACAGAGATTCTGGATGAGATCATGTCGATTGATTCGTTTACTTATTTAAAATTGCAACGCAATGCTTTACAAAGCGTCCATGAAAACAAATCTGCTCATTTGAGTGGAAGGGAGTTAACCGAAGTCTATTGCAAGATGATAAACGGCCTATAAATTCTTGGTTCGGCTGGTATCATTTTTCCATCGTATTGAAATTCGAAATGTATTCCAACTGTGTATCGAAATGTATCCTAAAATGATTTGTTACTAACATACGTTAGTAATCATTTTCACAAACCACTTATTCCCAAAACTCTTTTTAAACTAAGGCTGGGGCATCGCCCAGGTTGCCACATCGGGGCAAATCGCCTTCACTTCGGGATCAATATTAATGAATGCTTTAGGAACATTATTAGCAAGCCATTCCTGGAATTTCTGACCTTTTTTATTTTCTTTAGCGACTTGTTGGATTTTAGCATAGTCATCTTTGAGATTGGCTTTGTGTGGTGGAGTTTTGGCATTGAGGCGTACCAGTTTAAAGACTTTAGTTCCATCTATTTCTGTACTTGAAAACACTTTACTGACTTCGCCGATATTAAGTTTGTCAATGGCAAAGAAAATATCCGGATCGAGGTCACCCGTTTCAAAATCAGCAGTTCCCGTTTTTGGATTTAAGAGTAAGCCACCATTATTGTAGGATTCAGATTTTTTATCTGAATAGTATCGTACTGCAGATTCAAAGGGAATCGAGTCTTTCAGGATTAGGCTTCTAATAGAATCCAGATATACTTCAGCAGCTTTATAGTCTGCATCATCGAAGCGAGGTTTGATTAAAATATGTTTGCAGTGAACGGAATTTCCTCTTCTTTCAAGCAACTGGATAATATGATAGCCGTATTCACTTTCAACGATGCCGGAAATGCTATCCTTTTTTAAGGAATAAGCGACAGCTTCAAATTCTGGCACGAGGCTGCCGCGTTTGGTCCAACCTAATATACCACCATTTTTTGCGGAACCAGGATCATCAGATTGGACTTCTGCAATTTTGGAAAAATCTTCTCCGCTCTGAATTCTGTTGAGAATTTTTTGCAACCTTTCTTTTGCAATCCGCTTTTGTGTATCGTTGAGTTTAGGTTTATAGACTATTTCTGATATTTCAACTTCTGCATTGATATAAGGAATACTGTCTTTTGGTATTTTACTAAAAAAATCTTTTGTTTCTTCCGGTGTGATTCTGATCTCTCCAATTATTTTATTTTGAAGCCGCTCGGTCAACAATTGATTTTTTAATTCTTCACGGAAACGTTCTCTGGTTTCGAAACGGATTGCCCATAGTGTTCTCTGAATTTATCGTAGTCATTGTTAAAGTAGGCGAGAATATTTTCAATTCTTGCATTCAATTGTTGTTCTACTTCTTCATCCTTGATTTCAATACTATCCACTTTAGCACGATTGACCAAATATTTTGAATGATCAGATTTTCCAAAATACCACATTCATTATTGCGATTCATAAAATTATTCTGGCGCGATTTAATGAATTGAATTTGTTCCTGCCAATCAGAATAAAGAATAATCTCAGAACCAACTTTCGCGATAATTCTATCGATGGTTTGAGCAAAAGAAAATAGAGAGCTGAAAGCTATCAATATGGTCAATGCATATTTCATTATCGAGTATTTCATTTGTTCAAGATTTGAATCCTTTTTTCTTTAAGTTCTTTTTCGTACCGTTCGATCTTATGATTTTCCAGTAATTTTATTTTTCGTTGGTGAAGGATGGCTTTTTTGGCCTGATCTTTCACAAATGAAAGTGGCGGGTCTTCATGAGGCCTGACGACTTCGTAAAAATGAATTTTATAACTATGGCTAAAATCTGCAAAATCTCTACGCAAACCCGGGTTAATATTTTTTTCCTGAAAAAACTTAGCCGGAATCAAAGATTTAATATCAGCCCATTGGTACCATTTGGCGGGGTTTAGGAAACAGATATCGGCATTATTTTGGCAATACATATTTAAGGCCTGTAGAGAATTCTGATTTAGATTTTCCCAAAGCTGATCCAATTTACGAGAGTCACTGACAGGTTTATTCGCTTTGATCATGACAAACCTGAATATGGTGCTCTCTAATTTGTAATTTGATTTATTGCTATTGTAATACCGCAGCAATTCTGCATCTCCAATGGCTGTATCTAATTTTTCTCGAATCAGTTTTTCTTCGTACTTCAAAAGCAATAATTCATCTTTATACTTTTCAGCCAATTGGTTAATTTCATCAAGTTCATTTAATTCAGTACTTGCATCTTTGATCAGAATCTGATCTTTTAACCAACGGTCAATGTAGTTATTGATAAATTGCAAACTGTCTTCTCCCTGAATTTCTTCGGGTATGTTTTCTGCAACTTCTTTAAAACGCAGTTTACGGCCTTCATATTGAACAAGAATCTCATCAGGATTGGATGCATTGGCCGGGGTTCCTTCTTTGCAACTGATCAAAAGTAAAAGCAGGAAAATTCCCGAGTACAATCCTATGGCCTGTTTTTGATTCACTTTGAAGGGCCTTAGCTTTTTATCAGTGCATTAAATACGTCCTGTTGGACTTTGACTTCATATTTTCTTTTCAACTCATCAACCCACATCATTTCAAGGTTATCCTGGTAATCGGCAATAATATATCCTCTTGCTTCGTCCAGTGTTTTATAACCGGCAGGATGTATGGCTTCAATTTTATTAAAATTATAACCCGTATTTTCCTGATTCAATTGAAGTTTGGATGCTTCATTTTTCGAAAAGGACATTCCTTTATAAGAGTCCATACCCTTTTTCTCGACCATTGTTCTTTGATAAGAAATGAACTTTTTATCTTTATCAAATTTATCGAATATCTTTTCTATAGGATTCTTTTTTGCAAAGCTGTAAATCTGGTCCACTAAATCTTTATCAGTGGTATCTACAGATACTGTTAACATCATGGCTCTTTCTTCCCAGCGGTATTTGTCTTTATTTTTTTGATGGAAAGCTTTTAATCCGGTAGTATCTTCTGATGCTCTGTCCCAAACAACAATTTTAGTGGCTTCAAATAATAAAATTCCTTCTCTGTATTCGCGCATTAATGCTTTGAAATCGGGATATTTTTCTTCTAATTTACCTTCTTCAAACTGCAGACATTTTTGATTGGAATATTCTTTGAGCATATTTTTCAATGTGCCCATCACTTCTTTGTTTTCACCTCCTTGCATCCGCAAACGCGTATTGCTTTTTACATATTCAGCAAAATCGAGCAATCCAAAAGATTGATGACTTAAGTTAAAAATGGTTTCATTTTTCAGATCTTCGGGAATTTTCCATTTGTAGGTGTAAAAAAGGGTATCAATGTTGGCCATAAAATAATTCAATGTATTTTCATTTTCCTTATATCCGGCTTCTGATTTTATTTTTTCGATCAAAGATGCTTGCGCAACATTGAATCGTTCATCGCGCTGAATATCGACCTGGATTTTTCTTTTTGCTCTTTCATATGGAAGCTCGTCGTCTTTGCGCAAACGTTTTATAATATGCCAACCTATAGCAGACTCAATAGGTGCTGCAACTTCTCCATCTTGTGTGATGGCGAACGCTGCATCTTCAAAAGCAGGCTCAAATTGATTGATGCCAATGTAACCTATAGATCCTCCTTGTACAGCACTTGCTTTGTCATCGCTGTTTACCCGCGCGAGTTCTTCGAAATTCTGACCTGATTTAATGAGCTTATACAAACTATCAGCTTTGGTCTGTGCAATTATATCCGGATTTCCACGGCTGGATTTTTTAAGGAATATATGTGCGATTTCCATTCTTCTGTAGGCGGGTCTTTGCGCTTCTACTTGTAGTACATGATAACCTAGTCTAGTTCGAATTGGCATAGGGTACACTTGCCCAGGTTGGATAGCATAGGCTGCATTTTCCAAATTATAGAATCCATCGGGAAACATTGATGTGAACCAGCCCAGTCTGCCATTTTTTTGAGCCGAATTGAGGTCATTGCTGTTTTTTGCAGCATCTGCCCATTTCATTCCCGTGTTGATCATGCGAATGGCATTGGCAGCCATGTTGTAAGATTTCACAGTATCCGGACCTGTTGCATTCGGACTCAGGCTAAATAAGATGTGGTTGAGCAACAAATCTTTTCTCTGCCTTTCGTAGACTTCACGTGCCAATTTGTCGGTGACCTCTTTGTCATTTAAATAGCTGGTGGTTAGCTGTTGGCGGTAGCCTTCGAGTTCTTTGATCAATGCTGGTATGGTATCCACCTTCATGTCTCTGGCAGCATGCACCTTAAGTTTGAATTTGGTATAAAGATTCAAATAATCTTCAAGTGATTTTTTACTGTAATCAGCATCTTTTCCATTGTTTTTATTGTAGATGTATTCAAACTCGGAAAGATTGACCGGCTTGCCGGCTACAGTAAATAAGACTGGATCTTGTTGTGAGCCAACCACCCAGGCAAAACAAGCAAAAACTAGTGTTAGTATTAATCTCATATCAAATTGGTTTTTATTAAAACGGTCAAAATTAAGAACTAGAAACGTTCAAATGGCCTATTCTATTGGAAGATTGATGCAATTAACTTCTCATTTGAGCAAATCTGGAGGGCATTTGGTCTAAAATTTAATAAGAAGGAGTCATTCATGTGCAATTTATCATCTAAAGCCTTAATCCTGAAGGAACAAGCGTTTTACTCGTCCGGAGATTCTGGCCAGTATTTCATAAGGAATCGTATCACAAATATGGGCTAATTCTTCCAAAGCTGCGTTTTTGCCAAAAACTTCGACTTCCATACCCTCTGAAACGTGGTCTATCCCGGTCAAATCAACCATGCACATATCCATGCAAACGAGACCAATCAATGGCACTTTATGCCGGTTTACCCATAAATGATAGGCCTTCATTCCTGCCGAACGGGGCAAACCATCTGCATATCCAATACTGAGAACGGCAATTTTTGAATTTTTAGAAAGTAGACCGGATCTGTTATAACTAATCGTTTCGCCGGCGGCATAGGATTTTATCTGGCTTATTCTTGTTTTTAAGGTATGGACTTTTTCTAATTTCATTTGAACATTGGCTTCACTATCAAAGCCATAGAGCCCAATGCCCAGTCTTACCATCGAATAATTCATGTTAGGGTGTCTGGCAATGCCGCCGCTATTTAAAGCATGGATGGCTGGTTGATAGTTTAAAACTTTAATAATTTGAGCTACCATTTTTTCAAAAATCCTGGATTGGAAACTAGTAAAATCATCATAGTGCTGCTGATCACTTGCAGCCAAATGTGTGAATATACTTTTTACCTGAATCTGAGGATGTTTACTGAGCATTTGAATTAATTGTGGAAGGTCTTGCTCCAGAAATCCCAATCGGTGCATACCTGTATCCAATTTGATGTGGATGGGTATAAATGTTGAAGAACCTATTTCTACTAAACATCTTTCCAACTGTTGTATAGAAAATATTTCAGGTTCCAAATGATACTCTAAAAAACTATTAAAATCAGCAGTACCTGTATTCATGACCATTACAGGAAGGTGAATTCCCTTTTGTCGCAACAAAATGCCTTCATCCAAATATGCGACTGCCAGATAATCCACTTTTTTATGCTCCAGCAATCTGGCGATTTCATAATGACCACTTCCGTAGGCCGCTGCTTTTACAATGGCCATAATTTGAGTGCCCGGCTGAAGTAGAGATCTGTATACATCCAGGTTATGGGCAACGGCTTTTAGATCAATCTCTAAAATAGTATCGTGTTTGGATAAACTGAGTTGGTGAAAAAATCGCTCCAGACTGAATTTTCTTGCGCCTTTGATCAGAATGAGTTCATTTTGAAAATGCAAGTCATCAATTTTTGCTAATAATTCTTCTGTTGTCTGAAATGAAAAAAAATGATTCTTTCTTTTCGTATATTCAAGAAGTTCAGCGATATCATGTCCAACAGTTATTACTTTTTGAATGAGGTATTTATCCATTAAATACTCCAATCCTGAAAATAATTCCGAATGATCCCTGTGTTCTGCAAAATCAGTGATGACCAATGTTCTCGGTAGATCCTGATTTTGTTGATCCACAAATTGTAACGCAAGCTGAAGTGATTTTAAATCAAGACTATAACTATCATTAATGAGCAAACAGCCATTGATGCCTTCTTTTTGTTCTAAACGCATGCTTAAATTCTGCAGCTGGTTGATTCTATTTTGTATTTCGCTTTCTGTTAAACCCAACTCAAGTGCTAAGACAATGCAATGCATGATATTTTCTAAGGAGGCATCATCCTGAAAATGAATATTAAACGAAAATGATATTCCCTTGGCTAGTAATTCTAAAACCAAAGCATCTTTATTTTTTTTAAGCTGTACAATTTTATAGGGAGCATCCAATTTTTGAGACCAGCTTATGTTTTGTTTCTGGTTTTTTCTATGATAATCTATACTTTGGTAGTCTTTGCAATAAATGAGTTTTTCGGAATGCTCAAAAAGGATCAATTTTTCTTTGGTCTTTTCATCCATGCCTGAAAATCCCGACTGATGAGCATCTCCAATATTGGTGAAAATCCCGATGTTAGCACAAATCATTTCTGAAAGTCGCTGCATTTCACCTTGTCGGCTGATCCCGGCTTCAAACAAAGCGATATTATGGGAACTATCTAATTCTAAAATGGATAATGCCACACCTAATTGAGAATTATATGATTTCGGGTTTTTGCAAACATTATATTTTCCTTGTAATATCGTGTACAGCCATTCCTTTACTATTGTTTTGCCATTACTTCCCGTGATTCCGACGACAGGGATATCAAATTTTCTCCGATGAAAGCTTGCTAATTTTTGGAGTGCCATCAATACATCCGGAACTTTAAGTAAACAAACATCTTTTGGCAAGTCCGGAACATCCGTAGAAACTACAAAAACACGGACACCTTGTTCGATCAGCTGTGGAATATAATGATGTCCATCTGTACGGGCTCCTTTCAAGGCAAAAAACAAGGTTTTGGCAGGATGAAGTAACGAACGGCTATCGCATTCGGCGTGTTCGACAATCCAATCAGCTAACGAACGTTCGTAAGTTAGACATTCTAAAATCTCTGCCAGTTCCCGTACCTTATAATTCATATATTGAGTTCATCGGAGCGCCTTTTATCCGGATAAACATCCAAACCTATATCTCTCCGGAAATATTTTCCTTCGAATTGAACCTGGTCTGCCAGATGAAGGCTCAAGTTCAGGGCTTCTGTAGGAGATTCATGAAGAGAAGTAATGGCCAATACCCGTCCTCCATTGGATTTCAATATATAATCTTCTGTACGTGTACCTGCGTGAAAGATGTAACTTTCAGCAGCCATTTGGTCTGGAAATTTGATGGTTTTTCCTTTTGGGAAATGACCCGGGTAGCCGCCACTGGCCAACACAACGGTTGCGGCGGTTCTTGGATCTATTTCCAAAGCAAATGAATCTAATTTATGTGCATTCATGGCTAAGAAAAGTGCTAGTAGATCTGATTGGATTCTAGGTAAAATGGCTTCGGTCTCAGGATCTCCCAATCGGCAGTTGTATTCGATCACTTTTGCTTGTTGATCAACGACCATGAGTCCAAAAAATAGAAATCCCTGATATGGAATGCCATCTTCCTGAAGACCTTTGATGCTGGGTTCAATAATTTCTGTGCAGATAGATTTCATCAGCGATGGGCTTGCAAAGGGAACCGGTGATATTGCGCCCATACCTCCTGTGTTCAGTCCGGTATCACCTTCGCCTATGCGCTTATAATCTTTGGCTTCCGGTAGCAAAACATATTGATTGCCATTCGTGAGTACGAATACTGAAAATTCAATTCCATTCATGAATTCTTCGATGACCAGTGTTTCAGATGCAGAACCGAATTTTCCAGACAGCATGGCGATGATTTCTCGTTCTGCTTCCATGTGGTCTTCGCAAATGATCACTCCTTTTCCCGCGGCGAGTCCGGATGCTTTTAGAACGATGGGGGGTACCAATGTGCTGCAAAATTCCATTGCTTCATCGAGTTGATTTTTTTGAAAGATCTTATAAGTTGCAGTAGGTATTCCATGTTTTTGCATAAATGTTTTTGCAAAAGCTTTACTGCTTTCAAGTTGTGCTCCAGCCTGCGTAGGTCCAATTAGAATTGGTTTATATTTTCCCTCCATTTTGGACAAAGCGTCCATGATTCCTGCATCCAAGGGAGCTTCGGGTCCACAGACTACCAGGTCAATATCAAACTCTCGGACTGTATTTACGACGGCATGGATATCCATGATATCACCCGGAATATTTAGTGCGACCGACATGGTTCCGGGATTGCCTGGCATGACAAAAAGTTGTCCTAATAAGTCGCTTTGTAATATTTTTAAAGCCAGTGCATGTTCACGGGCGCCGGATCCCAGGATCAGTACATTTTTTTTCATAAGTGAAATCAATTTGCGAAAGTAGCTAATATTGGAAGCATGACAAAAGTTGGTGATAATTGGTCTTTTAAACTTTATAAAGAATTACTAAGTATATGACAATAATTTAACATAAACCGTCAGAGCCTGTTATTTCATTGAGTTCAATGCATTTTTAAGTGTCTCAAACCAAGCCTAAAAATGCTTATATTCCTATTTTCAAGCACCAATATTTCAGCTTAGTTCATTGTAGACTGTATCTTATCTCCAAATTTAACAACCCAAACATAAGCGATACTTATCATTGTCAATACATTATTTAATCAGTCATATTTGGTCACATGAGTTGACTCCAAATCAAATCCTGAACTTTTCATATTTCGGAACATATTTTCTATTTGCCATTGCTGCCTATATTCTTGTAGTGGGTTTTCATCATTTACATATGAAACAACTATACAATTATCTACATTGTTAAATTTATTTCTTTTCTTCGTGCCAGCTATAAACAATGGTACATTTAACACTTTTATTTTGATGGAATAATTTTGATCCATTCAATGGTAATTTTCTAAATAGAGATCTAATTTTCTGCATTATGTATCTCTTTTGTATCAGAAAATTATTCAGAACTCTTATGAAGAATGGAATTTCCTTTTTATTAATTCCATAAACCAGTCCTCACCTATAAACTCCCTATCTGCTAGCAGCCCAGCTATTTTTATTTTGGGAAATGCATTTTTAAACTTGTTTAGTAATTCCATTTTTTCATCCAAATTTGAATTGCCTCTTTTGTCCATTGGTTTCCAAAATAATGGAATCCCTTTTCCGTTCCAACTAAGTACCAACATCAAAATATTTAAATTCGTTTCACCCAGTTTCCAATTCGTTCTATCTATAATTAAATATACATCATCTTCCACTTTGTACACTTGGTGAACAAACTTTGCGATTTGATTCTGATCAAATTTGACTTCAGAGACAAACCGTTGCAATTTCTTGTTTATGCTCAGCAATTTTGTACTTATGTCAATAACTTCACACAAGAGCCATAGACATATCGTTTGGGTTTTAATAATGGCGTTTATCATTAAGGCCATTTTTTTGAGTCTGCTAAAATTCACATTTTCGAGTTCAACTTTAATATTCTCAGGATGGCATTAACTTTACATTCAGTTGCCATATCTTGTGGAATTCTTGTAAAATATTGATTATCAACCGCATATATGGCAATTTTTTCATATATCAAAAACTGTCATATGCTAAGAAAGAATTATTTTATTCCCAACCTTAACCTGCAAAGAAAAGATCGAAATTTGGCTGGGTTTATCATTCAATCATTCTTAGAATGAATATTAAATGAGTGTAGTAAGTCTGAGAAATATTTAGAAATAAAAATCTATCTTGATAATTGGTTTTTTCTTAATTAAATGTGCCCATAGGCGATTATAACCGAAATAAGCATTTAATAAATAAATTTGGATTACAAGCCATTATGATGAAAAGTAAAAGGATATCGTATTTAATTCTTGTTTACATCAACAGTTTATCCAACCATAAAGATAATTTTTAGTGATCTTTTTTTAAATGATTGGAGATTTCGATAGTGAATCTCATCTTCTTAAAACAGCTAAACAATTAAAAACAGGAAAACGCCTCGATTCACCTTTAACGAATCAAATGTAAAGTACCGTTCTTCATCGTTTTTACACCCGAAGTGACGGCAAAAACGAGTTGGTAAATATAAGTGCCCGGGTTGACCGGTTGATTATTTACAAAACCGTTCCAACTTTTGGTGTAGTCATTTGCAGAAAAATCCTTTTGAAAAAAGACCAGATTTCCCCACCGATCGAAAATATCCAGAGAATGAATATGAATGTCGTATTTGCCTTTGATGGTAAACAGATCATTGATCTGGTCACCGTTGGGAGAAAAGGCATCCGGTATCCAAATATCATTTTGATCAACAGATAAGGCAAAGAATATAGAATCCTGAAATACACAATCATCATCCGTTTGGACATTAACTCTGATTAAAACATCCTGATTCATTTCAAACTCAAATTCTCTGGTGTCTATGGCGACAAGTTGGCCATTTTGAAACCATTGAATAGATTGAATATTTTGATATGTTGAATTCAAATTAATTTTTTGGATGGTATGTCCTTCAGCAATGGTATTAGACCCTAATTCAATCAAGGGATTTTCATAATAATTCAATTGAAGTTGTGCAGTGTCCGTGGGACAATGATCAACTCGTTGATACAAGTAGTGAAATGTACCTGATGGAGTCTTTGAAGTATTGATGAAACCATTGTTCAAATCGTTTTCCATCCAGATCCCGTTTATTGATTGTTGAAAATGCAAAGCAGATAAATCAAACATACCATTTTGTGGACACAACCAGATGCTGGTGTCTTGAAGTTTATTCTGAAATTGGGGGATGGTTATCCGGGAATTGGCTGTATCCTCAAACCATGGAATAAAAACAGTTGTTCGCAATGTACGTTCGCCAGGGCTGGGATTGTTCAGATCATTTTTGTAACGAATACCTCCCAGAATTTTTTTGATTTCTTGTCCTGATATTTTAAGTGTCGAATAAATTTTTAAATCAGCAGACCGGTTACCGATAACAATAGCACCCGGAGGAAGGTAGGCGGCCCAAATATACTCATTGATGGAATCCACATTTCCACTCAAAATCTCTACATGTATGGAGTCGAGTGAACCATCGCTGTGATAATCCCAATCCAGGTCATGGATTTCTTGTTCGATTCGCGGACATGTATAGGCTATCCGGCAATTTCGCACGCTGTCTGTTGAGTTGTTTAGATCGAAGTCAAACTGAAAATCGCATTCTCTCAGATAATCGTAACCACGGTATCCTTCATTGTTTTGAAATTCGAAATGCATAGGTATGGTACAAGCGGGTACCAGCTTCTTTTGATTAAAATCAATTTTATAAAATCGGGTGAGCGAATCGTTGTTGGTGAAAGAACTCAACATCAGGTTTAATTGATCGCAGGATTCGTAGGCTTTGAATAAACAAAGATAAGGACTAATGTGTTTAGGGCTGTAATCTTTTACCCAAAGCGTGGAATCTACCGTAAACAGAACTTTGGCTTTTTCAGGTTCGTAGGGATTCATCTGGATCATTCTATAATGTCTGTAGGGTTGAAGAATTTCTTCAAACCCCAATAATTTATTTCCAACAGCCAGAATACTGCGCAGACCCTTGTTGACATTGCCCAATATCGTAAAACGGCCTGTTGTATAGTCATATTCCATCAGGTAGGATAAAGTTGAATCATCCCAGGTTCGCATGACGATGTATATAAGTGATCTGGAATCTACACAAACAGAGACAGCTCTTTCATTGATTCTGCCAATATCTGAATATTTATGTTTTTTTATGGGTGTATAAACCACAGGGATGGAATCGTTAAAAAATCCGCCATCCCATTCAGAAGCCCTGTATAACCTGCCGTCTGGAAATTTTATGATATTGATTGTTGCGCCAGGCAGAGCTTTTGCCAAGGGTATTCTTTGAACAATGCTGCAATTTGAATACTCAGCAATTCCAAAACCATACTGCCATGAAAAATAATACATTTGTTGTGCATCACCCAATTCAGGAGCAAGGATAACAATTAAAACAAGTTGCATTAATTTTTTCATAGCAGTGGTTTTAGAATTGCAGTGTATTCATTCGGGTTTAGAATTTAATCCACTTTTGTACCCGTTTGTTTGAACGATCTTCCAAAGAAATAAAATACATTCCGGATTTCAGCTCGTGTACCGGTATCAGCAAAACATCTTTTTTGATGTCCTTAAGTTGAAGCACCGGGGTCCCTTCCACATTTCTGATGATAAGATCTGCTTGTTGTAATCCGGCCTCTTTGAGAGAGATTACCAATTCATGACGCCCTGGATTTGGATATACAAAGGAACCGTCTTTCTTTAAACCAAAACTACCGATTTCTTTGATCAGTTTTACAGGACCAGAATCGGAAGTGCTGGGATACCAGTTATTCCTGATCTGACTCACAGGACTAACATTTAATGTAAAATTGTTGGTCGAATCTTCGGCAATAATGTAAAAAAGTAAGGTATCTTCAGGCACTTCGACCGATTCAACCGTGTCAATCATCCACATCAGATCCAGATCAGACCCATTTCCGCTGATCTGGTAATCTCCCCGGATATCTCCAAAATCCAAAAACCAGTTGCTCAATCCGATAAGCGATGAAGAAGGATCATGTATGCTGATAGACAAAAGCGTCAGATCTGTCTCCAACTTACAATAAACCGGGATTTTGTAATTTCCGGTAATACCGTACGCCTGGGGGTTTCCCAGTGCCAGTGTCAGGGTGTCGTAATTGGATCTGATTTCAATGTTGTTGTTCTGAATGGTCTGACAATCGTCACAACTTCCATCTACATCACCAACTTTATAGGCATAAAAATCAATGTCTGACAGGGCTGTAGTAGATACTAAATCAACATAGTCCGTTTCGCGAAGCAGTTCAGGATTATGACTTTGCCCATAACTATCTGTAGTTTCGTATCTCCAGGATTGACTGAATAAAGGGCAATATTCTTCTGTAGATGCTCCAAGAATAGCTTTGCGGATACAAGCGATATCTGCTGCCGTGATGTATAAATTATTGTTGGCATCGGCAGCAAGTTTTTCCCATCGTGTATTAAAGGTCTGCAAGCCCAGGATATGTCTTTGAATGCGAACGATATCAGCTGTGCTTACCCCGCACAATTCTTCTCCGATACCTATGCCGTATAAACTTATGTTGTGGCTGTCATCGTAGGCAGCCGGAAAACACCAGTCGCCCTCAAAATTGGCAACCGATTCCAAATCGATATCGGGATCCGGTTCCGTCAGCGTGATGCTTACCCCAACCAAAGGCATCCCATCCGGACAATGCACATTTGGATCGTTGGGTTGTCTTAAAATTTTTCCACTGATGTTGTAATTTCCGGAAACCGGATTGACATACAAAGGATAGTCGCCCCAGGTACCATAGATTTCAAATTCATCCCGTATCCAGGTGCTTGAAGTAGCATGGTAATCAAAGGTGACGGTTGGCTCCACCATGTCTTCAAATTCCAACAGACCGGTACCTTCCACATACATGTAGATGGTACAAAGATCGTAAACCACACCCTCTACAAATACCATGTCGCCATCGCAGCAAGATCCGTTTGGATTGTCTCCTGATAAAAGCAATTCTTCTTCATTGGATCCCGGATTGCTCACGTCTATCCAGGACTGCGCTTTGAGAATAGAATGAAAACTTGCTTTGGTGGTTGCCGGATCAATCCGGATGATGTTGCCGGAATTGGGTTCCGGATAACAATGAATGTGAATATTCATGCCGGCAACATAGACGTTTTCGCCGTTGGTGCCAGGTTGGTCTCCAGTAAATCGAATTCTCAGTTTAACCATGGCCATATCGCAGGACAGATTTTCCAATTCGTAAAACTGAATTTCAAATCTTGGGTCAGAATACTGGGCCTTGATATGTTGAGTGAATGCGAGAAACATCAGAAAAAAAATGTATTTATTTACAAATTTAAAAATAAGGGTTTTCATAAAAATACGATTTAAAAAGTGAAAAAAAATTTCATCATATCATGAGATCTCTAGTGTTTTCCAAATGAATGGAAAATATTCTTTCATTATCAGAAGAAGCGGGAATGATCCTGGCAAATAGTTTTGCTGATGAATGCAATTCTGGCCGGTGCGATTCAAAAGGCCGCAAACCGGTATGATTAGTTAAAGCATAACAATTGCAATAGGTGTTCATAACACCACTCCCGATTCATTGACAAAAAGTATTAATAAGTAACAGTGGCAAGCTGAAAAAAACCAGTTGACAAACTGTAGTGCTTTGGAGCTGATTTTTTGGTTACAGGGTTAAAGGGTGCTTATGAACAATCATACACTCTCAATAGGTCTTTCAAAAAATCAGCTAAAATAGCCAGGTGGTATTGTATTTTTTGTTTCCATATATTGGATAAATTTAAAATGAAAAAAATCAGTCGAGCCAATCAAATTATAATTGAACAGATCCACCCATAAAAATAAAAATAACCAAGCAATTTTCAAAATATTTTGATATATTTTTTCCTATAATATGTAAGAATATTATAAGCAATGAAATTTTTTTTTGAGATCAATGTAATAGAAGGTGCATTTAAGAATTTCTGCATCAATTGTCATTTGATTATTTACAATTGTTCATTTCAGATAAACGACCATATATAGCTTGGTTCATGCACAACGGACTTCCATTACGGAATACATTATCTCCAAATTCTTATAAACCGCCTCACGATTTCCCGATATAATGTTTATGTAAGGCGTTGACTTTTTGATGGATGTCGTCTAGACGGTCTCTCATCAGGTTTTCATGGATCTGCGAAGGTTCGCGAAAAGAAATATGAGCCTGATATTCCCACAATTCCTTTACTTCTTCCAAAGGAAGCTGAAAGCTGGCATAGAGTTGATTATCAGAAATGCAAATCAGCTCTAAACCGCTTTTATCCTTTTGCAATCTTTGTATACCACACCTTCCCGATTGGATACGATGATGTAACAGGCATTATTTTTTACTTCTTGTAATCGTTCTACATATTTGCAAATGACGATGCTTCCGGATTCCATGGGTAGCATGGAGTCGCCTTCAATTTCAAAGGCCCGAAGATGCCCTTGTAAGGATGGGAGTTGAAAACGCGGAAGATCGCTGATGAATTCGGGATCCTGGAAACTATCCATATACCCTGCTGCGGCTTTGGTTCGTACGAGTTCGATATTGGCTTTTTCCTTAGCATCCACAGAAATGGCCAATATTTTGAGTTGATTGGAACGCTGGTCTTCCCAAGCGATATTTTTGAGCCTTTGGCTGATCAGGTTTTCGATATTGATGGCATAGACCCGAGCTATTTTGGAAAGCGTTTCAATATTGGGTTCCGTGTGCCCTCGTTCGTAATCGCCCAAAGTGGTTCTTGGAATGCCGATTTTATCGGCGGCTTCAGCCTGAGAATAACGCTTCTCCTGCCTTATAAATCTTAGATTTTCTGCCAGATACATATTTATAGCCTATTTACAGAATACAAAAGTACAAAATACTTGTTGAAAAACTCGTCTTAAATTTTTATTCAGCATATATTTGACGATAAATTCGTCATTGAGATCAAAATGAGTAATGCGATGTACCACCGTGCGATTTTACATATGGATCTAGACGCATTTTTTGTGTCGGTTGAGTGCGTTAAAAACAGTCAGCTTAAGGGCCGTCCGCTGATTGTGGGCGGTTATAGCAACAGAGGGGTGGTGGCGGCTTGCAGTTATGAAGCCAGGGCCTTTGGGGTGCATTCTGCCATGCCCATGAAAATGGCATTGCGACTGTGCCCGCAGGCTACGGTGATCCGCGGCGACATGGATTCCTATACGAAGTATTCGGCAATGGTAACGGAGATCATTGCAGAGCAGGCCCCGGTCTTTGAAAAGGCCTCGATCGACGAGTTTTACCTGGACCTCACGGGGATGGACCGCTATTTCGGATGTATGAAATGGTCTACGGAGTTGCGTTGCAAACTGATGCGGGAGGCGGGCTTGCCCATATCATTTGGTTTGTCAGTCAATAAACTGGTATCCAAGATCGGCACGAATGAGTCCAAGCCCAATGGCATGCTTCAGATCGATGCGGGTACGGAACGCGAATTTTTATCGCCCCTAAGCACTTCCAAGATTCCCGGTATCGGAACGCAGACCTACAAGCGTCTGAGTTTTATGGGGGTGCGGTATATACATACCCTGCGCGACATCCCTGTGCCTTTGCTGCAGCGCGAGTTTGGCAACGAGTCCGGAAAAAGTTTGTCGGAGCACGCCAATGCCATCGACGAATCTCCGGTCGTGGCCTATCACGAACAAAAGTCTATTTCGAAGGAAACGACTTTTGAAAAAGATACCTTGGATATCCGCCGCATCAAGATCCTGCTGCTCGATATGTGCGAAAAGCTGGCTTTTGAATTGCGCCAAAGCGGCCGCGTATGTTGTTGTGTAACTGTAAAGATCCGGTATGCCGATTTCAATACCTACTCCAAACAAAGACGCATTGCTTATACAGCTCACGACGACTCGCTGCGAAGAGTTTGTTATGAACTTTTCGACAGCTTGAACGAAAAGCGGCAGTTGATCCGACTCGTTGGATTGAAGTTCAGCGGACTGGTACAAGGGCATTACCAGATCAGCTTGTTTGAGGATACCGAAGAACAGATCTCGCTGATGCGACAGCTGGATCACATTCGCCGGCGCTGGGGTGCGGGTTCCGTGATGCGGGCAGCGACGTTGAAGTAGGTTGGAAGGCTAAAGCGGAAAGCCTTAAGGATCATGTGTTGGGATTTTTCCCGCGGATCGCGCAGATTTAAAGGAAAAATTTGTCTGCGAATATCTGCAGGGACCAGAGTCTGCGTGATTTGCGGGAACCCATCGAATCATCATTTGAACCCCGAACATCAAAAATGAAAAAAGACAAACCATAACTAACATTTGTTAGTTACTGGCACTATGATAACACGAATCTCCGGACTATCGGACAGACCCCCTCTCCTTCATTCGTCCTCTTGCGTACCTACGGCACGCGGTTTACGTTTTTGCAATATTCTACCGATATTTTGTCCCTACGGGACATGAACAAGGGTCAAGAGTTATTGGTCAATAGTCATCCCGACATGAAGTAGCCTTTTATTGACAATAACTTAATGATGTCGGGATCTTTTAGCAAAATTCTTTTAAAGAATCAGGATTAGAAAAATAATTAATAAATAGCTGTAATTTATTGAACTAACATACGTTAGTTCGCGTTGATGACTAACAGACTAACAGACTAACAGACAACGACACAGCCAAGCCTAAAGCCTAAAGCCAAGCCAAAGCCCAGCCAAAGCCAAAGCAGCCTAAAGCCACGCCTAAAGCTATCTTTAACAAGTAAAGTTCGGAAAAATAAATTAAAAATAGTTGAAATTTATTGAACTAACATTCGTTAGGGCGTGTTTTTTTCTAACAGACTAACAGACTAACAGACTAACAGACTAACAGACTAACAGACTAACAGACTAACAGACTAACAGACTAACAGACTAACAGACTAACAGACTAACAGACTAACAGACTAACAGACTAACAGACTAACAGACTAACAGACTAACAGACTAACAGACTATTCCTCCAAGCAGTCAAATAGTCAAGCAGACTTCTCCCTTCCTCAACTACCAAACAATACACACCTTGCCGCTGCTTTTTCTGTTTTCGAGAAATGCATGCGCTTCGGCAATATCCGCTGCCGGAAAACGATGCGGTGTCTCCGGTTTAAAAATACCTGACACCGTGAGTTGAATGACTTCACTTAACATCTGGCTGATAAACTCAGGTTTGTGATCAGCCATTTCGAGCATGTTGATACCCAGTATGGATTTAGAAGGCATCATCAGCATCACCGGATGATACAAACCGAAGGATAAGAATTGAAAAATTTTGGAGAAAAGATTTCCTGAACTCAGAACCGAAGCTCCATGTAAAACGAGGCGGCCACCTGTAGCAAGACTTTTAAAACTTTTGCGGGCATTCGAGCCACCAATTCCATCAAAGACAACATCAAGGCCTTTTTGATTTGTCAAACGTGCTACATCTTTCGCAAAATCAGATGTATAGTAGTTGATGGGATGATGTACGCCCATGTTTTTCAACATTGTGATTTTTTCTTCTGATCCGGCTGTTGCAAAAACAATACATTTTTTAAACAAGGCATATTGGATCAATGCACGTCCAAGTCCACCGGCACCGGCATGAATCAATACCTTATCTCCTTCTTGCAATTGGGTTAATTTGGCTGCTGCATAATATGCAGTGAGGTATTGTACAGCCAATGCAACTGCATCGTGCGGGTCTATATGTTCGGGAATTTTAGCAACCCCAGATGCAGGAGTGCAAATGTATTCTGCATAACCACTGAATTTGCAAAGTGCAACAACCACATCACCGGGTTTAAAATTTTTGACTTCAGCACCAACAGCAGTTATGGTACCACAAGCATCAAAACCAATGACCGCCGGAAGTTTGGGCGCGCCATCATATAAATTTTTGCGGACCATGATATCGGCAAAATTCAATCCGGAACAAATGGTTTTGATCACCACATCAGAATGGCGAGGAACGGGAATGGCTTCTTCTCTGAATTCAAAGGAACGAGAAGCAGCAGCATGACGAACGAGGTAAATGGCTTTCATGTTATGTAATACAATTCTGTTTAAGAAACCATAAGAGAATTACCAAAGGAGGAATCATCAAAACCATTAAGGAAGCTTAATTCCATCGTGGTCTGGCAATAAGTATAAACAGTAGAAAAAGCAGGTATAAAAAACCGGGAATGGCAAGTAGATAAAGTAATCTTTTGGCAAACACCAATTTTTCATGTGTATATAACCAATAACTACCGCCCAATATAATGGCGAGTACGGCTAATAAGCCCAGCCATAATTTGATGTTGAAGGAACTTACAGATCCATCCGAAAGTCCGACGATAAAAAAATACACCGCTACTAAAGCGATCAGGGCATCAAAGATCCAAAGTATCCAAAAGAAGTTCATGAGACAAGGATACGAAAAAATTTAAATAAATAAGAGAAACTAGAACGTATTTAGCGGCATAACGAATTACCGAACATCTCAAAAAACACAATTTTTGGGTATTGATCAACTTACAAATAAAGAAAATTAACTTTAGCAGCTAGAATAAAACAAACAACAAAATCAATCTTAATAGCTGTATTAGCTAAAAGAAATAAACATCGTTTTAATTATATGGACTCTATTAATTTTATGTCAAGTGAATTTTCAGGGAAATAATAAATTCCTAATACTGATACACCACCCCAAACGACAAATACGCAGCAGCATACAAATTTCTATATTTGCTCAACAGTTCACTACCAGTAAGATAAGTCACGGAGACGCCCCAGTTTTTCAGAGGTTTGTAAAACAACTCTGCACTCATCAATGTATAAGTTGTTCCGTCATTTCTGAGAACTTCTGTTGGGGAAGCTAAATCAGGGTCTTCACTGAATTGTCCTCTGATTTTTGCATTGAGCCATAGATTCGACAAGGCCTGATAACCTACTTCAAGACCAATTTGGTAGGCATTGCGCAGTTCATAGTCTTCAAATTCAGTTCTGTAGTTAAAGGCTGCAAACGCCGAACAATACATTTTTCCGAATGATTTTGAAGCTGCTATTGTGGTCCACACATTCCATTCTCCATCGCCTAAGGGTAAGTTCCTGGATGAATTTGTGGAATCTAAAAAATTAGCATAGGCATTTTTTTTGCCCAGCGGAAATTCAGGCGCGATGCTTATGGAAACCGGGAATCGATTGTCCGTGAACCTGTATTTGAGTTCGAGCCTGGGGTCGCCAATACCACTTACTTTTTCTGTATTCTCAAAACTATAAGATTTTAGCAGCGGAAAATGGAGTTGCAGGTTCCAACGATCCGACAAACCATACGAAGCAAAGAGATTGAATATCGTTTGTTTGAAGTCATGCACCCGAAAACCATCACTGCTATTATCGTAATAAGTGTCGGCTTTTAGAGCAGAATAATCTGCCTTGAGATACAATCCGCTTTTTTGAAGCGTCCAGCCGCTTTGTGCTTTCATACTTATAGAAACGAGAATCAAAAGAAATACTAGAATACGAGTCATGAGTTTAATGTTTATGCAAATATTGTAAAAGTTTGGGAGATTTCGTAGGTATAGTCTAAAGGGAAAAGGCTAAAGGGGTAAAGTGGAAAGTAGGGTTTGGTTTAAAACAATGGTGTCCAACTAACATAAGTTAGTTATAATCTGGTATTTCTTTTCCCTTTTCCCTTTTGCCTTTACACCTATACTCCATTCTGTAAATTCTGTTTCAGACAATGAGGAAGTTGGCAGTGATCAGTTGGCAGTTTTAAAAAGTCTAAAGACTAAAGGCAAAGGCGATTCACACACTTCCATTCACACTCATGCCATTCTGAAAATTCTTTAATTCTGAAAATTCTGCTTCAGACAAAAAGGAAAAAGAATCCCCCTTCCTTTCGACCCTTTTCCCTTTCTCCTTCTTACGTATTCTCCCTATCTTCATCCCAGAATCAAATCAAATGTTTAAAAATAATTTTATCATAAGTTTGTGTCTGCTTTTAGGTCTCAATGTATACGCTCAGGAGATCGTAACGGACAGGCCCGACCAAACCGAGAGTGCGCTCTGTCTTTACACTTCGCAATTGCAGGTGGAATCCGGGATTTCCTGGAATTTTCAGGATGGTGATGGTTTTTCCAGCAATAGCCTGGTGGTCCCGGGCACTTTGTTTAGATATGGATTGGGTGGGCCCCTGGAGTTAAGGGTATTTCAGCAGTTGGTCAGGGAAACAAATGGAACAAACGCGCTATTGGGTGTGGCAGATTTGGAGGTTGGTCTCAAATTTCGCTTGAAAGATGCAGCTAATAGTTCATTAAAAATGGCCTTTTTAACGCATTTGATATTTCCAAGTGGGACCGAATTTCTAAGTAATAAAAAATACGGCAGTTTAAATAAGTTTTGTATCAGTCATGATGTCTCCGAAAACACCAGCCTCGGTTATAATGTAGGTTATAATTACTATGGTCAAGGTAAAGGCGATCTCAGTTATTCTCTTTCATATGGCATTGGAATTTCAGATCGAACAGCTATGTATGTAGAAGCTTTCGGAACTGTGGAAGAAATGGAGGAGTTTATCACCAACTTTGATGCAGGTATGACCTATCTGCTGAAGCCCAATTTTCAATTGGATTTTTCATGGGGAACCGGAATACAAAGAAAGATGAATTATGTTTCGGTAGGTGTGAGTTGGAAAACGGGGGGAAGAGGCGGCATGTAGGCTTTTAGGTATATAGGCATTTAGGCTGTTAGGAAGAAGTCTGAAAGTCTGGGAAAAGGCATTTAGGAGTGTAGGCATGTAGTAGAAATTCTGGGAGGTGGAACGCAAGCTGTTAGCTTAGGAGGAATGGATAATATTAACTCTTGACTTTTGTTTTGCTTGTCCCGTAGGGACAAAATATTGGTAAAAAGGTGCACAAAGCTCCACAGTGTGCCGTAGGTACGCAAGAGGATGAACGGAAGAGTGGAAGATTCGGTTGAGAGTCTGAAGATTTGTGTTTTCAACGCACATTGAACTAACATTTGTTAGTCCTGTTTAAATAAATCGTCTTTTGATGATCGGGGTTCTCATAATGATCCAATGGTTTCCCGCAGATCTCGCAGATTGTACACAGAAAATTTTGCTTGCGTATATCAACTGGAAAAATTCAACGCATGATCCATAAGGCTTCAAGCTTTCGGCTTTTAGCTTTTTCCTTTTAAAGGAAATAAATCTAAGCGGTAATCATCCCCAAACGTTCCAACCTATAAAACTCTCTGAAGGTGATCATGCGCTGTTGCTGTTCGTCCCACAATTTATGGCTTGCCAGTTTGAGACTTTCCCAAAAATTGATTTCCGTAGTGTATTTATGAAACCATGGAATCGCGTCAACGCATTTTTTGAGATTGTAATTAGGGATCGCAGGATTCAAATGGTGTATGTGGTGAAATGCAATATTTCCGGTAAACCAATGCATGATCTTAGGTAATTTGTAATAACTGCTGCCTTTGATAGCAGCATACATGAATTCCCATTTATCTTTCCAATGTTTATAACCGTGCTCATGTTGATGTTGTACGTAAAAAAACCAAATAGCGATAATTGCAAAAGCGCACAAAATAGAAACCTGTAGTAAAACAACTTTCTTCCAATCCAAAACCAGACATAGGCCAACAATTAATACAATATAAAGAATATTATTTAAAAGCAAACCTGGTTTGAGTTTTTTGAATTCTGCAATATTGATCAGCGGAAGTCTGTTATGGATAAACACATAATAAATGGGACCCAGAAAAAACATGACAAGTGTAGAACGATACAATCTGTATTTAAATCTTCCCCATCTACCCAATGCTGCGTATTCTTTGACGGTCAAAGTATCAATGTCGCCAATATCTCTCACTTCCAATCTGCCATTATTCATATGGTGAAAATGATGAGACTTGGCCCAATAAAAATAGGGGATTGAACTCGCCAGGCTGCAACAATAACCAATGATTTTTCGAACGGTAGCATTGGCAACAAAACTCTGATGCCCACAATCGTGCTGAATGATAAATATTCTTACCAAAAAAAGTGCATTGAGTAAACAAAGCAGGAGAGCCAACCATAAATAGGAATCCCACAATTGATATATCGCAACCCAAAGTATTAAAAAGGGCCCGAAGGAATTGATGATTTGGATAATGGCTTTTTTATTGTCAGTGACCTGGTAAGCTTTGATCGATTTTAAAGCCAGCTTGACTTTAGCCGTAAAATCCTGAATTTCTTGTTGCTGCATGTCTTTTGAAATGGTTGCAAAGATAAGCCGCTGCCTAAGGATTTGGCGAACTTATTTGCTATTTATTTGATTTAAAGTGTTTTAGAGTACTTTATATATAAAAGGAAAAATGATGTTTAAAAGTTTCATTTTGAAGGATAAAAATTGATTTAGCGAAAATTGTAGACAGAATCTAGCTTGTTCAATGCTTTATAAAGGTCTAATTATTCGAGATTTAGTAATTTCACGGATCAATTTTAAATTATGTTAAAATTTACGTCTGCAATTCTGGCCATTTTCCTTTCGTTTACCATTATAGCTCAAAACTATAGCCTCAAAGCTTCTGTTTTGCTGTCCGTTGAAACCTCCACCAATCCTCCTGCTATTACTCTTAAATGGCAGAATGAGGCTGATGCGACCTCCTACACTGTGTTCAGAAAATTGAAAGGAGCTTCTTCCTGGGGTGCCGCAAAAGCTACTTTGCCTAAAGATTCTACCAGATATACGGACCTTACAGTTGAAGTTGATAAAGCTTATGAGTACCGGGTCAACAGAAGTGCTACGTCCATTCCGGGTTCTGGCTATGTGTATGCGTCCATTGGCTTACCTGCACAAGAATGGAATGGAAGTATTCTGCTTTTGATCGACAGTACCGTTAATAAACAACTCACCACTAAAATATCCACCTTAAAAGAAGATCTGGCGAATGAGGGTTGGTACGTTTTAACTTATGTGCCAATGTCCAAAGAATCCGTTTCGGACATACGCAACAAAATTGCCAATTTTAAAACTATACACAGAGACCTTCGCTCTGTTTTTATTCTCGGGCATGTAAAAGTTCCCTATTCAGGAAATTTTAACCCCGATGCACATCCGGATCATCAGGGTGCCTGGCCTTCAGATACCTATTATGCAGATGTCGATGGTTTTTGGACCGATATTTCTGTGGATAACAATGCAGCTTCGCGAACGGCTAATAGAAACATACCCGGAGATGGAAAATTTGATCAAAGCAGCATTCCGTCTGATGTGGAACTCGAAGTAGGCAGAGTTGACTTTTTTGATATGCCGGCATTAAATAAGTCCGAAATGAATTTGATTGGCAATTATCTCGATAAAAATCATTTATGGAGAACCGGACAAATTCAAGCAGAGAAACGAGGCATCGTTCTCGATAATTTTAATTTTATGAACGAAGCTTTTGGACAAAGCGGAATGAAAAATTTTTCAAGTTTTTTTGGCCCTTCAAATGTCCAATACGCAAGTTACAGAGATAGTCTGCTTAAAAAATCGTATCTATGTTCTTATGGATCCGGAGGGGGAAGCTACACAAGTGCCGGAGGCATTTCCAACACAGGGATGATGGCAACCGACAGCCTGCAATCCATTTTCACTTTCATTTTTGGCAGTTATTTCGGCGATTGGGATAGTCCTAATAATTTTTTGAGGTCAGCTTTAGCTAGCGGAACTGTTTTGACCAATGCATGGTCAGGCAGGCCTTTGTGGACTCTGCACCACATGGCATTGGGTGAAACGATCGGATATTCAACCCGCATCAGTACAAATAACAGTTCAACTTACACAGCCGGATTTAGTGCTCGCGGCACGCATATTGCACTCATGGGTGATCCAACGCTCCGACTTCATCCCTGGAACAGCTCAGGCCAATTACAACTTGTTGAGTCCGGACCCAATATTGATTTGCGCTGGAATACAAATACCCAGGCTAATGATGGGTATACTATTTATAGACGAATTGAAGGAAATACTCAGTTTGATGTCATTGCGCGCAATGTGAAGGATACCACTTACAGGGATGCTTGCCTGCTTCCCGGATTCAGATACGAATATATGGTCAGAGGTGTAAAAATGGAGACCTCTGCAAGTGGAAATTACTACAATCTTTCAACAGGCATCAGAGACACGCTCACTAAAGTTTTAACCATCACCCCAACAGCTGATTTTAGTTTTACAAAAGATTATGAATTCGTGCACTTAAAATCAGAATCTAAAAACACCAACAATGTAAGATGGATCATTGGAAAAGACACCCTAACCGGCAATGAATTGGATGTTGTGCTGGATTGTACGTCTAATAATGCTTTAATTTGTTTGATCGCAGAAGGGGCATGCGATATGGATCAGATCTGTAAAACCATCAATTACGATTGCAGTATCCCAAAGGTTTCTAAAATCAATATTGATACCATTCGTTGCAATGGTTTAAAGGGAGGTATCGAAATTGTAGATCTGACCGGCGCCGACCCATTCAGATTTAAATGGAATACGGGAGACAGCTTGCCGCAATTGAGCAACATCAACGCAGGTACTTACAAACTCACCATCACTTCGTCTCGCAACACAGACGCTGAATATACTTTTGATTTGGTAGAACCGGCACCCATATCAGCCAGCTACAATTTAAGACCAGCCAGCCCCGGCAAAAATGACGGCGGCATTGAGAATTTGAATATTGCCGGTGGAACACCACCCTATCAATTTCAAATATCCGGAGGAAGTATCGATTCACTTGCAGCAGGAAATTATATATTATCTATTCAAGATAAAAACGGATGTACACGCCAGATATCTGTGCGAATAGATGTCAGAACTTCCGTGAATAATGAACTTGATGGACTCATGTATTCTATATTCCCATCTCCAGTATTAAACTTATTTACACTTAAAGGAAATGGAACCGGAAATCTTAAATTCATTGAACTATTTGATCAGGGTGGCAGAAATTTAAATACCTATTCCGGTAGTATGTATCAATTCGAAGTAAGATCACTAGTGCCGGGATTATATTATTTAAAACTAACATCTGTTAGTGGCAATAGCCTGATTTTGAAATTTGAGAAGATGTAAGGAGACCATTGACAGGATTACAGGAATATTGGATGAAGAGATATACAGCGATTTGTAATTGTAGATTGCGTTAAATATCAAAAGTTGTCGTCCGGATTATCATTAGGAAATATTCTTTGAATTCTGCTTCAGACAGAGAGGAAGTTGGCAGGTTTAAAAAATCTTAAGACTTAAGACTAAAGGCTGAAGGCCAAAGGTCAAAGGTCAAAGGCGATTCACACACGTGCATTCACACTCATGCCTTTCTGAAAATTCTTTAATTTTGAAAATTCTGCTTCAGACAAAAAGGAAAAAGATCCCTCCTTCCCTTCGACCCTTTAGCCTTTACACCTATACTCCATTCTGAAAATTCTGCTTCAGACAGGAGGAAAGTTCGCAGTTTTCAGTTGACAGTTGGCATGTGGAAAAAGTCCAAAGTCTAAAGGCAAAAGGAAGAAGTGAATATGCAGAAAATATTTTTAATTGTATTCAGTTCATTCTGAAAATTCTATAATCCTGAAAATTCTGCTTCAGACAGAGAGGAAGTTGGCAATGATCAGTTGGCAGTTGTAAAAAGTCTTAAGACTAAAGGCTGAAGGCCAAAGGCGATTCACACACTTGCATTCACACTCATGCCATTCTGAAAATTCTTTAATCCTGAAAATTCTGTTTCAAACAAAAAGGAAAAAGAATCCCCCTGCCTTTCGACTTTAACCTTCGGCCTTTTCCCTTAAGTCTTTTACCCTCAAACAAATATTTTCACAGAATCAGGCTTTTATCCATTTTTAAAAACTAACATACGTTCGTATGTTCTTCGATATATTGTTAATTAACTAATACAATTCAAAAATATGTTTTTATCAAAAGCTCATATGCATTGATAGAGGTTTGAATGTGCCTACCTTTATCCTGAAAACCGATTTCACATGAAAAATATACATCAAAAAGCAGTCCTGCTTTTTTGTGCATTTATTGCACCCTTGACCTTTATTTTTACACAAGCCACACAAGTCAAAGACATTCAGGCCGGCGGCGCAAGTTCCAACTCAAGTCCGAATACTCTGATCTGTTATAATGATCTGCTTTATTTTGAAGCAGATGATAATGTTTCCGGAAAAGAACTTTATCAAAGTGACGGAAGTGCATTAGGTACGATCTTATTAAAAGATATCCGTCCGGGTGGTACCGGAAGTTCTCCGGATTATTTTGCTGTTTTTAATAATCGACTTTACTTTCAGGCAAATGATGGCACTAGTGGTATCGAACTCTGGCAAACAGATGGTACTGCCTTAGGTACTGTTCTATTTAAAGACATTAAACCGGGTGGTGGAAATTCAGATCCACTTTATATGACAGTGGCCAATGGTCTATTGTTTTTTTCTGCCGACGAAAATGCAACGGGAAGAGAACTGTATAAATCAGATGGAACTATGGCTGGTACTGTTTTGGTAAAAGACATTAACTCCGGTGCCGGTAATTCAACGCCCGATGAATTATTGCGCGTTGGAAATAAACTTTTCTTCGAAGCTACTGATGGTTCTACAGGTCGGGAACTTTGGGTCAGCGATGGTACGGCTTTAGGTACATTTCTCGTAAAAGATATCAATGTAGGTGCTGGCTCTTCCAATTTATTGAATCTAACAGCAGTTGGTAGTTTGTTGTTTTTTTCAGTTAATGATGGAACAAATGGTTTTGAGTTGTGGCGTAGCGACGGTACCAATGCTGGAACCTATATGGTCAAAGATATAAATCCTGCCGGAAATTCAAATCCTTCAGATTTTGCAGCGGTTGGAAATATGCTCTTTTTGCAGCGGATGACAATGTCAATGGAAAAGAACTTTGGAAGAGCGATGGCAGCGAATTGGGCACAAGTATGGTAAAAAATATTCGTCCGGGTGTTGCCAATTCAAATCCTGTTTTTTTAAGAAATTTAAATGGCACTTTAATTTTCAGAGCAAACAATGGTGTTGTAGGTGAAGAGCTCTGGAAAAGCGATGGTACCGATATGGGTACTGTATTGGTAAAAGATATAAGAGCTGGTGGAGCAGGATCAGGTTCCAACATCATGGATATTTATAAAGCAGGTCCTAAAGTTTATTTTGAAGCCAACGAGACTAGTTTCGGCCAAGAGCCCTGGAAAAGTGACGGAACGGATCCGGGTACCGTAAATATTGCCAATATCAATCCTCCACCTGCCGGAAACGGATCTGATCCGGATTTCTTTACACTCTGCGGACCATACATCTATTTTGCTGCAAAAGATGGTGTCACTGGAATTGAATTATGGAAAACAATGGCCGATGGAGATGTCACAGCACCTGATATTTCATCCTGTCCGGTGAATCAATTGGTTGCTTATTGTATGACTTCAGGAATGAGTAATCCGCCTTATTCTGAAACAGAAACAGATACTGATTATGCCACATTTTCAGATAATGATAACCAGGGTTCTGCAAGTGATAATGTTGGAATAACAAGTGTTCGTTACATTGATGATTCAACGGGCGTTTGTCCGACTTTTGTATATAGGACCTGGATTGTTAGTGATGCCGTAGGCAATTCATCTAGTTGTATTCAAACAATCGAATTTGATCATTCTATAGGACCAGTCATACTTGCACAAGATCCCATTGCAACTTGTTATGCTACCCAAGCTGAAGCTGAAAGTGCTGCGATCTCAGCTACACATGCTGCTGATGATTGTACGCCATCTGATCAACTGGGAAAACAAGCAACTACTTCAGGGAGTTGTTCAGCAATGATTACCGTAACGGTAACAGATCTATGCAATAATTCAACGCAAGCAGTTTTTAATACCCGTATCAGTAATGCTGCGCCAGGCATTACCTGTCCATCAACGCAAACACAATATCTGGATGCAAATTGCGAAAGTGCTTTAGCAGATTATTCAGGTTTGGCGTTAACTTCTGATGATTGCCAGGGAATGGTAACCGTGAATCAATTGCCGGTACCTGGAACTTTATACACCACGGAGTTGGCTTTGGGGGCCTTGCTTATTGCAACTGATGAATGTGGTAATCAAAATACTTGTGTATTTAATGTCATAGTAGATGATAACACTGCTCCTATACCGACTTGTGAGAATAGTCAAATCATAGTTTTAAATTCAGTTTGTCAGCTTGAAGTCCCTGATTTAACGGACAATTCAAGTGCGACCGATAATTGTTCTTCAACATTTAGTTGGAGCCAATTTCCTTATGCAGGTACTTTACTTGCATCCGGTGAAGGGTTTTCACATACCATTACAGTTACCGTTGACGATGGAAACGGCAATACGAACACTTGTTCGGTTTTATTAACAGGAGATGATGCTACACCGCCGGTACCAGATTGTGAAAACAACCAAACCGTGCTGTTAAATGTAAATTGTCAGGTGAATGTTCCCAATCTTAGGAACGGAGCAACCGCCACAGATAATTGTTCTCCAACGTTTACCTGGACCCAAAATCCTATTCAAAACACTAAATTACATCTTGCAGAAGGCGCAATGTATACCGCGACGGTAACAGCAGATGATGGCAATGGAAATACAGGTACTTGTACCGTAGTGCTCACGGCTGATGATCGTCAGGACCCTGTGCCAACTTGTGAAGCAAATCAAACGGTAAGCCTTGATCGGGATTGTATGCTGGTGGTACCGGATGTAACAGATGGATCTACATCAACAGACAACTGTGCAACTACTTTTATTTGGTCGCAGAATCCCGTAGCAGGAACTTTTTTGGCTTCAGCAGAGGGAATGACGCATACCGTCACAGTTACCGTAGATGATGGAAATGGAAATACAACAACTTGTACGGTTGTCTTAACCGGTGATGATGTTTCAAGACCTACACCTGTATGTCCTGGAGATCAAATCATAAGTTTGGATAACAACTGTAATTTTTTGATGCCTGATTTTATTGCGGGCTCATCGGCTTATGATAATTGCTCCAATAGTTTTAGCTGGACACAATCGCCTCCGGCCACCACATTGATGCTTTCCGGTGAGGGCATGATGCATCTTGTAACGGTCACTGCCGACGATGGTAACGGTAATTCTGATTTTTGTGTCATAAAAATTACCGGGGATGATGTAAGTCCGCCCGCTCCTATTTGTGAAAATAATCAGACCCGACTTTTAAATGCAAATTGCAGATTGGCTGTTCCCGATTTGACAAACGGGGCAACAGCAACAGATAATTGTGTGAACAGTTTTATATGGACACAAAATCCTGCTTTTGATGCACGTCTCAATTCTGGTGAAGGCATGACCCACACTGTTACAGTTACTGTCGATGATGGAAATGGAAATACAAATACATGCACGGTTGTTTTGACCGGAGATGATCAAAGAAATCCCTTGCCGATTTGCGAAGCAGATCAATTGATTGTTTTAAATAATAATTGCGAATTAATGGTTCCTGATTTGACGGATGGAGCGAGCGTAACTGACAACTGTTCGTCAAGCTTTACATGGGGACAAAGTTGGCCTCCGGGAACTTTATTGGCCTCCGGAGAAGGAATGACACATACCATCACTGTGACCGTAGATGATGGAAACGGAAACAGCGCAACTTGTACTGTTGTTTTGACCGGAGATGATGTCACAGCTCCTGATCCGATTTGTGTAAATGGGGGAACTTTAATGCTGAATGCTGATTGTGAATTAGTAGTTCCCGATCTGCTGACCGGTGCATTGGCATCTGACAATTGCTCACAAACCTTTACCTGGTCTCAAAATCCAATGCCTGGAAGTATGTTGGCATCCGGTGAAGGCATGACGCACACTGTTACGGTTACAGTGGATGATGGAAATGGAAATACGAACACTTGTTCGGTTTTGCTTACAGGAGACGACACTACACCGCCTGTACCTGATTGTGAAAACAATCAAACAGTCGCTTTAAATATTAATTGTGAATTAATGGTGCCTGATAAAATCAATAATGCAACTGCAACCGATAATTGTTCAATGAGTTTTACCTGGTCGCAGAATCCGCCACAAGGAACTAAATTAGCCTCAAGTGAAGGTGCTATGCACACCGTCACCGTAACTGTTGATGATGGCAATGGGAATTCCGCCGATTGTACAGTTATTTTAACAGGCGACGATAGACGCGACCCTGTAGTAAATTGTTTGCCGGATCAAACCATTATATTAGATGAAAATTGTGATTTACAAGTTCCGGACTTATTAAGCAATGCAAGTGCGACCGATAATTGTACACAAACGTTTATCTGGACTCAGAGTCCGGATGAGGATGAACTTTTGGCATCAGGAGAGGGAATGACTCACACAGTTACGGTTACAGCTGATGACGGCAATGGGAATACAGGAAGTTGTACAGTAGTACTTACCGGTGAGGATAATCTTGAGCCGAACCCTATATGTGAAAATGATCAGACCATTATTTTGAATAGATTTTGTGAGTTGACGGTACCGGATCTCACTGATGAAGCCAGCGCAAATGACAATTGTGCAGTGAATTTTGTGTGGACCCAAAATCCAGTTGCAGGAAGTACTCTTGCATCCGGAGAAGGAACTACCCATACTGTAACGGTCACCGTCGACGATGGAAATGGAAATACGAACACTTGTTTGGTTATACTTACCGGTGACGATACTACGCCGCCCACGCCTGATTGCGGGCCATTAATCAATGTTTCATTGGATGAAAATTGTGAACTATATGTGCTTGATGTGACCTATACTGCTTCAGCAACTGATAATTGTGCATCTTCATTCCTTTGGTCGCAATCGCCCGTAGCCGGAACTTATTTGGCATCAGCGGAAGGGATGACGCATACGGTTACAGTAACAGTCGATGATAACAATGGAAACAGTTCAACCTGCGAAGTAATCTTACGAGGAGATGACAAACTCCCGCCGTTTATTAATTGTGAATTAGATCAAACCATTATATTAGATAACAACTGTGAATTAAAAGTACCGGATCTCACAGATGGTGCTTCAGCAACTGACAATTGTTCGGATATGTTCAGTTGGGAACAAAGTACAATGGCAGGCGCAATAATTCCCTCAGGAGAAGGCATGATGCATTCTTTTACGGTGACTGTTTACGATGGCAATGGAAACAGTTCTGTATGTTTAGTAACACTGACGGGTGAAGATGCCACAAATCCTAATTTAGTTTGCGAAGATCCGCAACTGGTAGCTTTAAATCATAAATGCGAATTGGTGGTACCGGATCTTACAGATGGCGCGGTGGTGTCTGACAACTGCGCAGATATGTTCAGCTGGAATCAGACTCCTGTAGCCGGCAGTGCATTGTTTTCAGCAGATGGAATGATGCATACCATAACGGTCACTGTTTTTGATGGAAATGGAAACAGTTCGATCTGTACGACCGTTCTAACAGGCGACGATAGTACACCACCCACCATAGAATGCCCTATTAAAACCATGCGTGGAAATACGGAAGGATTATGTGTGTATCATATTTTAGAAAGTGAATTTGATCCTGCGGTAAGCGATAATTGCGGCTTGGAAAAAGTCGAATACACCCTAACGGGAGTGACCATTGGCAGTGGTGAAAACACCATTGGAGGTATTTCACTCAACAAAGGAATAACGACGATTAAATGGAAAGCTTTTGATGTTGCAGGAAATATGAGTATGTGCAGTTTTACAGTTGAGGTAAAAGACACAGAACCCCCACAGATTAAATGCCCCAACAATATCAATGTGATTACATTACCGGGTCAATGTACGGTGCCTTCGGGTTCTGTACCATTGGGCGCGCCTATTGTATCTGATAATTGTGCCATTCAATATCCGATTACAAATAATTCACCTGCTATTTATCCATTAGGTGTGACCAACGTGAAATGGATCGTAAAAGATTCAAGTGGAAACATGAACAGTTGTATTCAAAAAGTGACCGTATCGGCATATAACTGCGTTAAACCTTCAGGGGTATCTCACCATAGCATTACCTTCAATTCAGCAAAAGTAATTTGGACACCCGGCTTATGTGCTAGCGGTACCGAGCTGAGAATCCGCAAACAACTTTCTCCTGGTGTTTGGGGACCTTATAGCGGCTGGGTAGCAGCCAGCGGGCCCGGTAACCTTCATATGTTTATGGATTTAGACGAGAGCAGCTATTATCATTACCAGGTGAGGAGCAAATGCGGGATATCTTCTTCAACACAGGTCAACGGATTTTTTACTACGCTGTCAGCTGGAATGCTTAAAAAGCAAATTGATGAAAATTGGATGCCACTGTATGAATACGAACAAACGTTCGTTAGTAAGGCGAATACCGAAGAAAGGGAATATTTTATCGAATTATATCCGAATCCTTCGAAGGAGTCTGCAACACTTTATCTTGAAGGGTGGGGTGACAAATTAAAGCAAGTTCAGGTGATGGATATGTTGGGTAGAGAATTATGGAGTATTAAAGTAGACAAAAACATTCATGAACTTGAATTAGACTTTAAATCGATGTTATGGAAGCCAGGTATTTATTTAATTGGAGTAACAGATGGAGTGAATAGACAGACCATATTATTTAATCTGATTGACTAATAATTGTAGTTGTCTATTCATAAGAACTATTACATTTAGTTGAGTTGGATTTTGAGCCAGCTGGATTATAAATTGGAATCCTGTGAATGCAAATTTTAAATGAAGTCTCGAAAATTGAAGCTGATATTAGCTTCATGATTAGACTTCTGAAACCGAGATGATTAAAGTCTAAAATATTCCAGGATTTGTATCATCTTAGGGGTAAACAGCATGAATGGAGCATCAATAATCTAATATTTTAAAAATATTTTTCTATGAATCATTTACATGAGAATATATGAAGATAAGACCATATTCATTTGCCTAAATATCAATAGAATACTGATTATCATTTTTTTAAAACGGGACAATTTGGCAAGATTAGGTTTATTTCATTAGGATAATTGTATATCTGTTTGGTCCTGCTATCATAAAAAGTATATATGCCAAATTTTTTCTAATTAAACCATTTTCAATGGTTTAGAATAATTTAACGTTTGAATAACTAAAGAGTGATTAACTTTGGATGTTTAGATCGCAGAATATTTAGCCTTTAATAGAAATTAGACTTATTGCATTACTTGGGTTTTTATACTGATGCTTTAATTTGTCTATTGACTAAATATGTTGACAATAACCAAAATCTCTCGCCCCGCTTTATTGCCTTTTTTCAAAGGCAGTGAATTGTATTACCCAATTTTTAGACACATTTATTTGACCATCACAAGAGTAACATCGTTACTCCTGATTTTTTCATTTACAATAATAACCCTATCATGAATTCATTTGATGTTTTATTTCAGAATGTTGCGGTATTTTTTAAACCTGCAATTTTATTCATTTTTAGCTTACATTCATTTATGTTGTATGCTGGATCTTCCAATATAGAATTAAGCTTAAAGTATGAATGTGGTAAAAGTGTAACTGATACCGAATTTAATTTGAAGACTTCAAACTGTAAGAATCCAAATACAAGTAATTTTCTTTTCGAGAAAAATTTTGCAGATCCAGTTCATAACCTCACACAGATGACGGATCATCCTACAATTCAGGCAGCAATCAATGCAGCCAATCCTGGAGACGTGATCGAATGCGATGCTATGATTTATATGGAAAAAGTTACCATAACAAAATCTATCACACTCCAAGGCGTCAATGAAGCTAGCTGTATCATCGACGGTATGGGCTTGGGAACAGGTTCCGGAATTGTGATAAATAGTGCAGTAACAAATGTTACTATACAAAGATTTACGATAAAGAATCATACAGGTGCAGGGCCTAACAGTTATGCAGGCATTTATGCAATTGGAGGCAATAATAACTTAGTTATCATGGACTGCACCATCAAAGACAATTTGGGAGGAAGTGGTTTTTATGCAAACGGACCTGTCAATGGAGTAACCCTTGATGATCTGGATATTTCCGGACATACAAATGTAGCCGGAGCAGCAAGAGGTATCGTCATTTGGAATGGCTTAAAGGAGAATATTACGATTACCAATTGCGAAGTTTACAACAATAATTGTTGTGGAATTGAATTACAAGATGGAACCTCTTCAGCAGTGAATATGAGCAATAATAATGTTCACGACAATTGGGATAATGGAATGAGTGCTGTGGGTCTTCATGGTTCGACCGGATCCAATACTATTGCTAACAATGTTTTAAATAATAATGGGCGTTTTGGTATTGAAATTAAAAACCCGGATGCCAATGGAAGCAATACGAGCGTTACTGGGAATATGGTTAGCATAACCGGAAGTTTTGTGACATTAAGGCCTTCTGAAGAAAGAGATCTTGTTGGGATCGCTGCTTTTAGGAGAGGAGTTCTGGCGGATAATGTGGATGTACCAACTGGTGTCACCATTACAGGAAATACAGTAAGTGGCTATGTTCAGGATAACGGTGCCAGTACCAGTGAAGGCTTTGGGATTGTTGTGGAAGGAACCAATCATACCGTAACCGGAAATACCCTAAATAACAATGATGTTGGAATTCAACAACAGGCAGGACATACGCCTTATCCCGGCGATGGTGATCAATCAGATCTTGCCGACTTATATTTTGGACGCGGTAATTCTCCTATTGCTTGCGGAAATACAATCAGTGGAAATACATTTAGCGGAAACGGGACAAATACAAGAAATAATGGTTCTGTTGGAGGCACAGGATTTGTGAAAAATACTAATTCAGGAGAGACATTTTGCACGATCCAGGCAGCGATTAATGATGCAGAAACTTTAAGTGGGCATGAGTTGATTGTTTACGGAGGCGTTTTTGTGGAAAATGTCAATGTAACAAAGTCTCTTACGCTGAAAGGGGCAAATAACGGAACTAACGGTTGTTCAGGTAGTCGTATTACAGAGAGTCGTATTGATGGGCTGGCTGGAACAGCAGTGACTATTTCAGCCAACGGTGTGACCATAGATGGTTTTGAGCTCCTTGGATTGACAGGTGTCAGTGCAGCAGGATTTAATGATCTTGAAATAATCAATAATAAAATTTATACCCAAGCTGTTGGCGTGCAAATAACCGGCATGACAACAAGTGTTGGAAATACATGCCTGATAGAAAAAAATTGCATTGATTTGGTCAGTCAGGTATTTGGTGGGACGAATTCCTCTGTTGGTATTTTTATAAGTGGAGCGAGTGGGACCGAAAAGCTTACGATGAACAACAACACAGTGACAGATGGATTTTACGGTTATGTCATGCATGACATTAGTACCAATCCTAAAACCATAATTTCAAACGGTACAGTTACAGGAAGTATGCAGGGAGTCGCTCTGGTGAATACTGTTGGCGGACCTTTGGGTATGGTTGATATTGAAATAGTTTCAATGAGTTTAACCGGATTTTCAGGCAATTATCCAAGTCTTCCAGCGCAAAACTTTCATGCTGGAATATATACTTTTACCACTGCAACTACAGTTCCGGCAAATGGCATTCAGGCACTTATTCAAAACTGCACCATCAGTGGTACCGAAAGTTTAAGTCCATCGGGTGCTGGAATTTATTTGGGAGACTTCAGTACCGGTGCTGTGACAGTTCAAAATATCACAATTGATGAAAATACCATTTCAAATAACCTGAATCGCGGAATTGATTCGAGAGGATATGTCCTTGCAACAATTACCCAAAATACTTTGACAGGGAATGGTTCAGCTCCATGGGGAGCAGGAGGCAATGATGGATATTCAATCATAGCCCAAAGAGGGGCTGTGGTCAATGTGTATAACAATTTTATTACGCATCCTGCAGCGAGCACCTACCCAGTAACTGCCTTTTTTACGGGTAATACTCCGGTCAATACCATCACGGCCAATGACAATAGTGTATTGATGAATGGCAATGCCATGGGGCTCGGAGCCAATTCCATCATTGGTACAGGAAGTATCAGTGCTGAATGCAATTGGTGGGGCGTAACAGGTACTTCAGTGCCTCTTCTTATGTCGGGCACAGTTGATTACGAGTTGTTTTTAACTTCGGGAGTGGATGATTTGCCGGGAACACCGGGATTTCAACCTGTGGCTAATTCATGCAATGGATGCAGCAATGGTAACTCCGTCGCTAATATCAATTCAGGGGAATTCTTTTGCTCCATTCAGGAAGCAATCAACGATCCACAAACTTTAAATGGACATGTATTGGAAGTGTCAAGCGGAACCTATAACGAACAAGTGTTAGTAAATAAGACCCTTACGATAAAAGGAGTAGGAATGCCCAAACCTATTGTTGATTTTACGGGAACAGTAACCGGAAAGCCAACATTATTTGATGTATCGGTAGATGGTGTAACGATTGATAATATACATTTCAAAGTAGACTTGTCAAAATTGCGGAGTGCTATTATTGCAAGCGCCACAGGGCTTGATAATATAACAGTGAAAAACAATATGGTTGATGCCTATGGAACTCCGGCAGGTTCTTACGGTGACCGAAATGCCATCAGTATTAATTACGGAGGACCTTCCAATTATAGAGTTGCAACTGGTGGTGTTAATAGTATTCTATGTCAGAATAATACAGTGAATGGAAGCCTTCCAACCAGTTTTTTCAGATCTGGAATTGCATTTGATGAAGGGGGCGGAACTGTTACCGGAAATACACTTCAAACGATCAACCACGATGTTCTAGTCCGCTTTAGCAGTAATGGCGCTGTAACAATTTCAAACAATAATTGTAATGGAGGTGGCATAGAGTTGGCCGACCAAAATGCAGGATCGGGAATCATCAGCGTTTCAACGAATATATTCACAGGCGCCGGCGCACCGAATACAGCAGTGTTGCGTGTTAAAAACAATTACAATGGTATAAGCCATGTAATTTCAAATAACACTTTCAACACATTTAATTGGGCTGTTTCTTTAGAGAATATGAACAATGTGCTGTTAGATGGAAATACATTTAATCCAGCCGCTGGTACTACTTATGGTGTTGTTGTCAATACAAAGTCCATCAGTTCGAACTCTAATACAATTGTTCAAGTACCTATTGGTGTCATCATGACCAACAATAATTTCAACGGTGCTGGCACAGGAGTTTATTTTGCAAATCACGATAACGACAATGATTCTTACGGTACCCTTACTATTGGAACTGCAGGAAACGAGAACAATTTTGCTGCTACATTGAGTTCTTTTATCACCATGGATAAACAGACAGGCTCATCTGACTTTTCTACTTTTCCAATTTATGGAACAGGAGGAGGCTGGACTACAACCATGGCTTGTTGGGACATCGATATAGATGTAACTAATAATAATTTTGATGCCGGCGCTGGCTTGCAAACTCCTATGGCTATGTCCTTGTCAAATCGCTTTGCCTTGGAAGACAAACTTCAACATGGGACAGATTCCAGGTGTAATGGTTTTTTTATAGCGATTCCAAATCATTTATATGTGACAGATATAAGCGCAGCCCAAGCAACCGACAATGATTATACGAGGATCCGCAATGCTGTAGAAAAAGCAACAAACAACTGGACCATAAATTTAAAAGGTAGTTTTGATTGGACGGAAGCCAATGCAGCAACATCTTGGTCATTGGGTAATGATGGAGTAGTTTCCCCAGCCGACGATTATTCTATCTTAATACCAGCCAATAGAAACGGGATCACATTTACAGCACCTGAAGGTTTGGGAACCGCATCTATAACAGGACCAGGAGATTTGGCAGCTATAAATCTTGAAGGGGTTCTTGTATTTGATGGAGGAGACAATCAAAATTGGACGATATCCAATATCGAATTTAAGGAATTTGATTTAGGGATAGGAATGTTTAATGGAGCTGGAGGTACAGATGCATTTAACAATACTACAATAACGAATAACAGATTTGATATTGCCACAGATTTGAACACCGTAGTAGCACCGGCAGATGTGAATCAAAATATAGGAATACATTATTCATTTGGTACGAATCAAACAATATCAAACAATATTTTTAATGTACCTGGAGATGGAATAAGTAACGGTACAAATTATTCAAGTACCGTATGTATGCAATCCAATACCAGTGGTGGAAACGTTTACAATGGATTACTTATAACAGGTAATACGACCAATATACTGAATGCACAATCCGCAAATCCTCAGGTTGTATTGGGTATTTGGGAAAATGCACACGCTCATTCAAGTAATATTACAGTGAGCAACAATCAATTTTTGAATCTTTCGGGAAGTAATAACCCAAGTCTTAATTTACAGAGAGGATTTCGGGTAACATCGCATTCAAGTGCAGGAACCAATGTTATCTATTCCGGTAATACCGTTAAAGGTGCCAATCTTGGTTTCCAGTGGATAGCTGGTAGCAACTTCAGTGCAGAACAAGCAGTACAATTAACCGGGAATATTGTAAATGGAAATGAACTGGGCGTGCTTTTACAATCCAATGGGAAAGCTTTATTTACCAACAATGATTTCGATGATGCTGTCGATAATACTAAAGATATTCAAATTCAATCAGGAAGTATAATGACAACCGGTGGAGGCAATCAATACGCGGGAGAAACATATTATATAGAGAATTTGAGCAGTACCGGCTTAGACATCAGCGGTGAGACTTTTGATCAATCGAATTCATTCAGACGTACTGATAGGATCTATGGAGCGCTTGACAATGCCGCATCAGGCTTGATAAGAATTGATGGTAATAATTTATATGTGTCTGCACCTGGTACAGGTGCATCTGATGAAACCATTCCACTTGCGATTTCTGCTGCCAATGCAACTGGCGAATCCATACATGTTGAAACAGGATCGTATGCCAATGGATTCGATGGAAGTTCGAAAGAATTAACATTGGTACCGGGCTCTAGTCCGGGTTGTGTGACACTGGGAGGAAATCTGAATTTAACGAGTGGTGATGCGCTGAGTATGGAGTTAAATGGTACGACTGTATGTAGTCTCTACGATCAATTGATCGTAAACGGGACAGTAACACTTGGTGGTTCCAATTTAATACTGAGTGTAGGATTTATACCTGCAAATGGAAATCAATTTAAAATTATCGACAATGACGGAGGAGATGCAGTTGTCGGCCAGTTTACGCAAGGAGCAGCCATCACATCTGGTGGCTATACATTTGATATTGATTATGCAGGGGGGAGATGGAAATGATGTTGTGCTATCAAAATGTGCAGCCGGAATCGTAAATACAAATACCGGTGAAATATTTTGCAGCATTCAGGATGCCATTAATGATCCCCAGACAGTCAATGGACATACAATCACAATTGCTGCAGGAACCTATGCAGAAAATGTTGTCGTCAATAAAGAATTAACGATCAGCGGTGCAGGCAAAGGAAGCAATCCGGCCACAAATACAGTAATTACACCTTCGATTTCTTGCATAGGTGCAGGATTTACAATTTCAGCTGCGAATGTGACGCTACAAAATATGTTTATTACAAATTTTCAGGATGCAGTTCTCTTAAGTGGTGTTACAAATCCAACATTGAATAATCTTGCATTAATAGATTATTGTAGATACGGAGTAAACTTTGGAGGAAATAATTCAGATGTTGAAATAAGCAATACTGATATTCAACGTACAAGTTTATTAGCGGGAACAATTGGAATGCGAATTGGTACGGCAAATGCAGTCAATGGTATGTTGATTGATAACTGTACCATTACTGGAAATGCTTTGCAAGGAATTGTAAATTTTCAAGCAACAACTCCTGTGGCCTTCGACAATATCGTGATTAAAAATAGTACGATTAGCAATAATCTTCAAAAAGGAATGTATTTTGAAAAATTGAGCAATGCTACTTTTGAAAAGCTGACCATGGACAATAATGGGACAGATGCCACTTATGGATTTAATAATGGTATTGATATTAATTTGAAATACGGATCCTATTCAAATATTACCATCAAAGATTGTGACATCACTAATTCTGGCGTAACGGGTACAGCAATTGATCCTCAAAATCCTGCAGTCATTGCTATAAAGGCAAGAGATGATGCACCGTCTTATAATAGCATTCCAGCTAGCTTAAGTAATGTAATAATTAAAAATAATAAGATCACAGGTCCTCAAAACGCAATTCGAATCGGAGAATTTGGAAAGATCAATGCAACGCCATCTAATGTAACTATTGAAGGCAATGATCTATCTTTTGCATATGCAAATAAAGCTCTGATAAGTAGAATAAACAATGATATAAGTGTTAATTGCAACTGGCATGGAACCATTGATCTGCCTGTAATTCTTACCACCTTTGAAGAGGGTTCAAGTGGAGATATCATACTCTCGACAGTTTTAAATTCAGGCACAGATGCAAGTGGTGATGTCGGATTTCAACCTTCAGGTGGATGTATTTGTGCATCCAATAATCTGGTAACAAATACAACTACTTTAGAAACATTTTGTTCGATTCAGGAAGCAATTGATGATCCTCAAACTTTGAATGGCCACACATTGATGGTGGGAGCCGGTACGTATGTTGAAAATATTATCGTCAACAAACAACTTACCATCAATGGGCCTAACAGCAATATAGATCCCTGTACCGGAACACGTGGTTCAGAGGCTAAAGTTTTTCCTGCAATCAAAGCTATTTCATACGGAGAAATATTTCACGTTGCTGCATCTAATGTTACAATTTCTGGTTTTACAATTGATGGTGACAATCCATCTCTTACGAGTGGATACACCAGCACAAACGGAGCGGATTTAGATGCTGCAGAGGGTGTCACTATTTATGAAACGGGAATTAATAATTTAACAGTAAACCGTAATATTTTTAAGAATCTATCTTATTTCGGAGTTACGCTTTATGATTATCCTGCTGCTGTGCCTTCCTCAGGGCACACAATTTCTCAAAATAAATTTCAGGATTTCGGAACTTATGATGCAAGTTCAGGTATAGACTTTTGGGGCGGAGGAGTGTTATTATATAATAATCAATATGCATGGGTCAAAGACAATTGCATGACTAATTTAAGAATTGGCGTGCAAACCGGAAACTTTCATTTGGCAAATCCTGGTACAGTGTCATTCCAAATGATTGAAAACAACACAATGGAAGTCAGAAGGAGAGGAGTATTCCATAATTTATTTTATGGAACAGCCTCGCCCTATTCGATGGTCAACAATACTATTACAGGTATAAACAATGCCAATGAAAGTTTTTGGGATGGAATTTTGATTTCTTCGCAAAGCGTAACATCGACTGCTACGGATAATTCCATCGATGGCGTAGCCATTGTCGGTAAACCTACAGAAGGTTACGAAGTTTGGAATGTGAAGAATAGCAGTCCGATATTAATTAATGGTGGTTTGGTGAGCAACACTACTATTGGATTGTTTGTGAACAATTATGAAGGCTATGTTTCAGATGCAGGCGATGGAGCTCATGCCACTGTGTCTGGTATAACTATATCAGCCTGCTCAACGGCTGTTAAAATATTCGACAGTCCAAGCAGCACTTTGCATGCAGCTGTCTCTGCTATTATAAAGGATGATTGTGAAATTAACAATACTGGCACAGGAACGGGGATTCTGGTGAGTGGTACTAACGCGTCTGCAACTATTAAGGATAACGATGCATCCATCAATGGTTTTGCAGTTGGTGTTGATATTGATGGAGCTAGTGCAATTGTAGAAGGAAATCATATTTATGATAATGGAATGGGTGTTCGATTTACAAATTCTGGAACTGGAACTGTAAAAACGAATAAGTTTTATGACACAGATTTAAATGACGTAGATATCCATGCAACAGGAAGTGCAGGAAGTGTCATAGCTACTCCCAATAATTGGTTCGCCGGCTCGAGTTTTGGAATTGAAAATTTAAGCGGCAACGACATTGATGCTACCCTGAATTATTGGAATCACACATCAGGGCCAGGCTTAATTGCTGGTGGCTCTGGAGCAAAAATAACAACCTATGTAATTTATTGCCCTTGGTTGGGTGATGTGCCAGTTCCATTTGGCGGAACAGGACTCCCACTGGTTTCTCCAACGGTAAACATCGATGTGACAGAAACAAGTTTTGGCACTAACAATGATGGTATGATATGCAATGGAGATATGGTAAGTTTAGATGCTACTACTACTGCCGCAATTTCTTATAGTTGGATGCCGGGAGGAGCTACAACACCAAGCATAACAGTTACACCTTCGTCAACAACAACATTTACAGTCACTGTTAGTTTTAGTGATTGTCAGGTAGTACAAACACAAACGATCACTGTGAAACAATCACCAACTTTTACAACTTGTCCAGGCAGCACAACAGTAAATACAGATTTAAATGAATGTAACGCTAATGTAATTTATACTGCAACGGCTTCAGGGGATCCTACGCCTACCTACACTTACAGTTTTTCAGGAGCAACAAGTGGAAGTGGCGCAGGCACAGGAAGTGGCTCTGCATTTTTATTGGGCGTTACAACAGTAACTATCACAGCAATTAATGGATGTACGCCTGATGTGTGTTTGTTTACGATCACCGTAAATGATATGCAAAATCCAGTACCGAGCTGTGAATCTGCACAAACAATTAATCTAAATGCAAGCTGTCAACTGTTAGTACCGGATCTTACAAATGGCGCAACAGCAACAGACAATTGTTCAATATCATTTACATGGACTCAAAGTCCAACATCTGCAACATTATTAGCATCAGGCGAAGGAACTACTCACACAGTGACAGTTACTGCAAATGATGGCAATGGAAACAGTGCAACATGTACAGTAGTATTAACGGGAGACGATACTACTGCGCCAATTCCTGATTGTGAGAACAATCAAACGCTTTCATTAAATGCGAACTGTGAGATTACGGTTCCCGATAAAACCAATGCAGCAACTGCAACAGATAATTGTAGCATATCTTTTACCTGGACCCAAAATCCTTTACAAGGAGCAATGCTACCTTCAGGTGAAGGAATGATGCATGTTGTAACAGTTACTGTTTCTGATGGTAATGGAAACTCATCAACTTGCACTTCTGTTTTAACCGGAAATGACAATACGAATCCAGTACCAAGCTGTGAAACAGCTCAAACAATTAATCTAAATGCAAGCTGTCAACTGTTAGTACCGGATCTTACAGATGGCGCAACAGCAACCGATAATTGTTCGACAACATTTACATGGACACAAAGTCCAACATCTGCAACATTGTTAGCATCAGGCGAAGGAACAACACATACGGTAACAGTCACAGCAAATGATGGCAACGGAAACAGTGCAACATGCACAGTAGTATTAACCGGAAACGACAATACGAATCCAGTACCAAGCTGTGAAACAGCTCAAACAATTAATTTAAATTCAAGCTGTCAAATGTTAGTACCGGATCTTACAGATGGCACAACAGCAACTGATAATTGTTCGACGACATTCACATGGACACAAAATCCAACATCTGCAACATTATTAGCATCAGGCGAAGGAACTACTCACACAGTGACAGTCACAGCAAATGATGGAAATGGAAACAGTGCGACGTGTACAGTAGTATTAACCGGAAATGACAATACGAATCCTGTACCAAGCTGTGAATCAGCACAAACAATTAATTTAAATTCAAGCTGTCAACTGTTAGTACCGGATCTTACAGATGCAGCAACAGCAACCGATAATTGTTCGACAACATTCACATGGACACAAAATCCAACATCAGCAACATTATTAGCTTCAGGCGAAGGAACTACTCACACAGTGACAGTCACAGCAAATGATGGCAATGGAAACAGTGCAACGTGTACAGTAGTATTAACCGGAAATGACAATACGAATCCAGTACCGAGCTGTGAAACAGCTCAAACAATTAATATTAATTCAAGCTGTCAACTATTAGTACCGGATCTTACGGATGGCGCAACAGCAACCGATAATTGTTCAACAACATTCACATGGACACAAAGTCCAACATCTGCAACATTATTAGCATCAGGCGAAGGAACAACACATACGGTAACAGTCACAGCAAATGATGGCAACGGAAACAGTGCGACGTGTACAGTAGTATTAACCGGAAATGACAATACGAATCCTGTACCAAGCTGTGAATCTGCCCAGACTATCAATCTGAATGCAAGCTGTCAACTGTTAGTTCCGGATCTTACAGATGGTGCAAGTGCAACCGATAATTGTTCAACTACTTTAAGTTGGAGTCAAAGTCCAACAACATCAACATTATTAGCATCGGGTGAAGGAACGACACACACGGTAACGGTAACAGCAAATGATGGAAACGGAAACAGTGCGACCTGTACGGTAGTATTAACCGGAAATGACAATACGAATCCTGTACCAAGCTGTGAATCAGCACAAACAATTAATTTAAACTCAAGCTGTCAACTGTTAGTTCCGGATCTTACAGATGGTGCAAGTGCAACCGATAATTGTTCAACTACTTTAAGTTGGAGTCAAAGTCCAACAACATCAACATTATTAGCATCAGGCGAAGGAACAACGCACACAGTAACTGTTACTGCTAATGACGGCAATGGAAACAGCGCGACCTGTACGGTGGTATTAACAGGAAATGACAATACGAATCCTGTACCAAGCTGCGAATCAGCACAAACTATCAATCTGAATTCAAGCTGTCAACTGTTAGTTCCGGATCTCACAGATGGTGCAAGTGCAACTGATAATTGTTCAACTACATTTACCTGGAGTCAAAGTCCAACATCATCAACATTATTAGCATCGGGCGAAGGAACAACACATACAGTGACCGTAACAGCAAATGATGGAAACGGAAACAGTGCGACCTGTACGGTAGTATTAACTGGAAATGACAATACGAATCCTGTACCAAGCTGCGAATCAGCACAAACTATCAATCTGAATGCAAGCTGTCAACTGTTAGTTCCGGATCTTACAGATGGGGCAACAGCAACTGATAATTGTTCAACCACTTTCACATGGAGTCAAAGTCCAACAACATCAACATTATTAGCATCGGGTGAAGGAACGACACATACAGTGACTGTAACAGCAAATGATGGAAATGGAAACAGTGCGACCTGTACGGTAATATTAACCGGAAACGATAACACGAATCCTGTACCTATTTGTGAACCAGCACAAACAATTGTGTTGAATGCAACATGTCAGTTACTCGTTCCAAATTTAACCGATGGTGCCACAGCCACCGATAATTGTGCTACAACATTTACTTGGAGCCAAAGTCCAACGAGTGGAAGTTTATTAGCCTCCGGTGAAGGAACGACACATACAGTTACGGTAACAGCAAGTGATGGAAACGGAAATTCAGCAACGTGTACAGTAGTCCTAACGGGTAATGATGTAACAGCTCCTGTACCCGTTTGTGAGGATCCTCAAAACGTTAATTTGAATGCAAACTGTCAGTTGTTAGTACCCAATCTTACTGATGGGTCTATGGCAACAGATAATTGCGTTACAACATTCAACTGGAGTCAAAATCCAAACGCTGGATCAATCCTATCATCAGCACATAATTTGTCACATACTATAACCATTACAGTAAGTGATGGGAATGGAAATTCTTCTACATGCACAACAGTTCTTACAGGAAAAGATGTTACCATGCCTGTGATGACTTGTCCCGGAAATCAAGTGAGAGGAATGACAGAAGGACTGTGCAGGTATGTTGTACAGGGTAGTGAATTTGATGGAACAGCTTCTGATAATTGTGGTATAATTACAAAAACATATACCCTGACCGGAATTGAATCTGGCACTGGAAGCGGATCATTAGCAGGTTTATATTGGAAGAAAGGCATCACAACCGTAAAATGGGTGGTTACAGATGCGGCGGGAAATACAAAAAGCTGCAGTTTTACAGTGAATGTTAAAGATTTGGAACCGCCTACCGTGACTTGTCCTCCGGATTTAATAATCATCACTTTGCCGGGTCAATGCAGTGTTCCTGCAGGATCGGTAAGTCTTGGGACTCCGACAGTATCTGACAATTGCGGAATAAAATATCCAATTACAAATAATTCGCCATCGAGTTATCCGGTTGGAGTCACCAATGTGAAATGGACCGTTAAAGATTCTTCAAATAATGTAAAGACATGTATACAAAAGGTGACAGTAGTGGCATATACTTGCGGACAACCCGTGACAGTTTATCATCACGATACCACCTATTCAAGTGCAAAAGTTTCATGGTCGGCGGGAACTTGCGCAAGCAGTTATCAATTGAGAATTAGGAAAGAAATCTCTGCCGGTGTGTGGACTTCATGGTCAAGTTGGGTAAATTCTTCTGGTCCATTAACACATCTGTTTAACGGTTTAGACGATGGAAGTTTTTATCATTATCAAATTCGTTCAAAATGTGGTACCGGTAATTCAAATCTTGTGAATGGTTGGTTCCATACCTTGACATTGCCACCTTTGAAGAAACAGGATAATGGATTCACAGAGTTCAAAAAAGTGGAAGAGCTTGATAATACGGAACTTTATATCAAATCATCAGAAGCCCCGGAATTAAAAGCCGTACCAAATCCTGCGAAGGACCTGGTATCGATTCAGCTCAATGGATTTTCTTTTGCAACTAAATCATTGACCATGACAGATATGTTTGGAAAACTCATATTTAATGTGATCCTTGATAAATCAGAAAACGAACTTGAATTGGATTTGAAACAATTGAATGTCAAAGCTGGAATTCATTTTATCAGAGTCAGTGATGGTGTGAATCAAAAGACCATACAACTGTTAGTAGTATTGTAAGTAACTTTTAAATTGAATTAAAAAAAAAATCCCTTCACTACGAAGGGATTTTTTTTTAATATTTTACCGTACTCGTTTATAAAATACAAACCCATTGAGACGATAGAATTCCCGAAGTTGCGTTAAAGCTTTTAAGTTTGAAAAAAATATTATTCAAAATACTCAAAAACTGAATATAACAATAACTTCTAAATTAGTTTAAACCCCTCTATTTCCATTTATTTTCTCAGTTTTTTTTTGACTCAAAAAGTTCATACCTCATAAAAAACCATGGGCTATACAATTACTAGTGGAGCTTTACTCACTGGCAATTTCAACATATTTGACCGAAGAATGAGTACTCTATTCATATGAAGCCAAATATTTTCATATTATTAAATTTCTGTAAATATGGTTTCTTCACGCAAAGCAGTCTGGAAGTTCAAATTTTGATATAAACCTACTGCGGTGCATTGCTTTATACCTTTTGTCAATCAAGAATGTCCGTTTTGTCCCATCAAAATGTCTGTTTTGTCAAAAATCAAATATATATATTTGGGCCATTTTACATTTCTAAGGTACTCTCGAAATAATTTTAATAACCAATTTATCAATCTAACCAACTCAATTCCAATGAATTATTCTAAGATTTTACACATTTTAGCATGCATTTCTTTGTTTTTTTCTATCAATGCATTTGCAAATACCTATACAGTTATTAATACAGCTGATTCCGGAGCAGGTTCTTTAAGGCAAGCCATAACTGACGCAAATGCAAATGTTGGCGCTGATACCATCGTATTCAATATACCGGGAGGAGGACCATGGAGTATAACCGTGAGTTCGGCTTTACCAACGATATCCGGACCGACCGTGATGGATGGGACTACACAACCCGGATTTACAAGTGGTACCCAGTCAAGCTATGTCAAAGTAGGAACTGCCTTTACCGGGACCATTTTTGCAGCTGCTAATTTGACTGGATTGACCATAAAAGGATTGGATATATCCTATACTTCGGTAAGAAATGGAGGTGGTATCCACCTAACAAACTGCAGTCAAAGTTTTATTTTAAACAATTTTATTAAAAACCGCAATTCAGGCATCATCATCAACGGCGGTCAGGATCATACGGTACAGAACAATGATTTATTTGCTACCAGTGCGAATAATGATAATCCTTCTTTATATTTTTTAAACATCACACAAGGAAGCATATCTGGCGGATTGGCAGTAAGCGGTAATAAATTTGGCGGTTCAGGACTGACTGCACTCAGGATTCATAATATGAGTAACCTGGTCATTGGAGATGCTTCCGTTATTGGATCCAATATAACTATTGAAGACAATAGTGGCTTAACAGATATGGGTCAAAGTGGTCATTATTTATTCTATTTGACAACTGTAAATAATATTACCATTGACAATATCGAAATGTCCTGGTTAGGAGGTGGTTTAAGGCATTCCAACGGAATCGTCGTTTCAAATCAGGTTACAAATAGTGGTATCACTATTAAGAATTGTGCAATCAACAACAGGTACGAAGGAATAAATTGCACTAATGGTAAAGATTATACAATTCAAAACAATAATTTAAAAGGTACCGGAGAGGGTGACCAATACGCGATTTCATTAAGCAATATAACAGCTGCAGCCATTCCCGGTGGTATATTAGTGAGCGGAAATCTTTTTGGGAGAAATACAAATGGGGTAGAAAGTCGTGGCGGATTAAAACTTAGCAATATGAGTGCCCTTACTATTGGAGATGAAACGACAGGAGTAGAAGTAAAAATTGGAGACACTAGTGGATTTAATAAAATAAATGCTAATAACACATCAGATCGAGGTGCATTATTTTTATTAAATGTATCGAATATTGTTGTTGACAACTTAGATGCTTCCTGGACTTTAGGAGGGATCATTTCTGGATTTGGAATTCGGATCAATAATACTGGATCAAATGGAAACATCACCATTAAGAACTGTGATGTTAAAAATCATTATCTCGGAATCGCATGTAGTGATGGTAAAGATTATTCTATATTCAACAATGATCTTCGGGGCTCAGGGCATGAAGACAATGCTGCACTTGACCTAAGAAGTATAGGAGAAGGAGCTATTCCCGGTGGCGTATTGGTTCATTCCAATTTATACGGTCAAAATCCTACCGGACCTATTAATCCCAATAGTATAGGCTTGTTTGTTTCAGGAATGAGTAATCTCACCATAGGTGACGCAACAACTGGGGTTGAAATAAAAATTGAAGACAACAGCGGGATGAATACATTCGGAGGTAATTCGGCTGACCGGCGGGGGATGTTGTATTTGGATGATGTAAGTAATATTACAGTAGATGATATTGATGTTTCTTACACCTTGGGCGGCATCCCGAATTCATTTGGGATTTATGTTGAAAATGAAACCAGTAGATTTAGCAATGTTTCTACAGCTCATCACAACGTTACGATCAAAAACTGCCTTGCCCGAAACCGGTCAAATGGTATCAGAATTAGAGGCGGAAAAGATTACACAGTATTTAATAATGATCTGAGAGGAAGCGGACACAATGATTATTATTCACTTGAACTCTCAAATATTCGGGAAGGAACGATTCCCAATGGTGTGTTGGTTCATTCGAATTTATTTGGGACCAATGTTGCGCAAGTAAGTAATTCCGGTATTTCTGTTCAGTATATGAATGACCTTACCATTGGAGATGCCACCACTGGTGTTGAAATTAAAATAGAAGATGGTAGTGGTTTCAATCAAATATCTGGTGCGGATGTTACTAATCAAGGAGCTTTATATCTGAATGGCGTCAATAATTTTGTGGTGGATAATCTGGACTGTTCAAAAAATACGGCTGGCCAGGGCAATTCTTTTGGAATTAAAGTTGTAAATACTACGCTCAATTCAAATATAATAATTAAAGATTGTCTTGCAGGCAACCGCAATCGCGGTATCTGGATAAATGGCGGAAGTGATTATACAGTCACCAACAACAATTTGGTGAGTAGTGGAAGTGGCAATTCAACTGCTGCTTTGGAGTTGTCTAATATTATTCCGGGAACTCTGGCTGCTGGAGTAATGGCAAGTGGAAATACTTTTGGTATCCCAAACTTTAATCGCGGCGTTGTTATTTCCGGAATGCGAAATCTTTTAATTGGGGATGCATCTGTGGTAGGAGCAAACATTATCCTCGAAGACAATAGCGGACTCAACCAATGCGTAGGAGCAGATTATAACAATCAAGGTGCGCTGTTTTTAAGCAATGTAGACAGTGTTGTTATTGACAATATAGATTGTTCAAAAGTTACCGCAACAGCAAGCAGTTCATACGGAATATATGTAAACAATGGAGTTGTTAACCAGGCAATCACCATTAAAAATTGCAAAGCAGATAATCGCTACCGTGGAATTAATTGCAGGGGTGGAAAAGATTATATAGTTCAAAACAATAGCATTACAAACAGCGGTTGGGATACAGAAGCTTTCGCTTTAGATTTTCGCGATGTTACCGCAGGAACATTAACCGGAGGTGTGTTGGTGAGTGGTAATACCTTTGGAAATGTTCCGAACACTAATAATTTCAGTAGAGCTGGAGTCCGGTTTGATAACATGAGCGATCTTACTATAGGAGATGCAACTACCGGAACAAACGTAAAATTAGAAGATGGAAATGGATTATCAGACGTGGGTTTTGAGGCAAGTAGCAGCTACGCAGTAATTGCGCTTAATAATGTAAGAAATTCCACCATTGACAATCTGGACATCTCATCTTCCTTTCCAAATCCTATTCAAAGAGGAATTGGTATCAAGATTAACAATTCAATAGGCATGAAAAATGTAATCATAAAAGATTGCAATATTCAGAATCGTCGTACGGGTATTTACATCATAGGTGGTAGAGATTATACCATCACGGGAAATAATTTTACCGGATCAGGAATTAGAAATGATGAACCAGCGGTCTGGTTGAATGGCCTTTTAAAAGAAAGTTTTGATGGGGGTATTGCCATGAGTGGCAATACATTTGGAGGAACCAATGCGAATACTGCATTGCGAGTTGAAGATATGAGGAGTTTTACCATTGGCGACAATGTTAGTGATGATATCTTTTTTGATGACGTTTCCAGTGGCTTGACGTCAGTTGGCAATAATGCCAATAGCAATGAAAGTGTATTGTTCCTCGCTCAAGTCTCTAATGTTACAATCAACGGATTACAATTATCAAAAAGCGGTGGAACTCAGTTAGGCGGTGGTTTGACAATTTCAAATGGAAGCGGTAATAAAACCATTTCGATCACAAACAACTCAATCTCAAATCGCAGAACCGGTATTCAAATTACCGGCGGTGTCGATTACACCATTACTGGAAATATACTAACGGCGAGTGGTTTGAATAATACTGATCCGGGAATCTACCTTAATGGAATTCTAGAGGGTTCTCTTGTTGGTGGTATTTCCATGAGTGCCAATTTTTTTGGCGGTACAAATTCAAACTGTGCAGTAAGATTTGACAACATGAAAAATCTTACAATTGGAGATGCCAGTGTAGGAGGTCGAAATATAACATTTGAGGATGTCACTTCAGGTTTGGATTCAATCGGAAATAATGGAAACAGCAACGAAGCAGTCCTGTTTTTTAACAATGTATCCAATGCATCGGTTGACAATGTTGACCTTACTAGAACCGGTGCAACACAAAAAGGAATCGGGATTAGAGTTGATAATAATGCAAGTAGTTATCCATTTGCCATTAAAAATTGTGCAATTGGTAATCGAAGGACCGGTATTTATCTTAGTGGTGGAAAAAATTATACTGTCCAGAATAATAATTTAACAGTTTGCGGAAGTACAACAACAGAACCGGCACTTTATATTTTGAATGCAGGTTTCAGTTCTGGTAAAAGTATTTATGATAATACCTTCGGGGGTACAAATTTCAACTATGGACTGCGACTTGATAATATCAATGATGTCATCATTGGAGACAATACAGTAGCCGGTGTTCAAATTGAGTTACTTCCTCTGGGTGGAATTAAAGAAGCCGCTGTAAGAGCAATTCATTTGGAAACCTGCAATCGGATTGAAATTGAATTGGTACAACTTTCATTGACTGGCGGGCCAGCCGGAACGGGTTTGTATATCAATGGCGGGTCTCATGTGACTGCAAAATCGCTAACCATTCAAAACAGAGTAGATGCCATAGACATTACATCTGGTTTTGGACATACCGTTGAATGTTGTGATTTGTCTTCCAACACAGATGCTTTGCAAGTTGCAAGTGGTGTAACAGGATTGACCGTAGAACAAAACACATTTGTGGGTAACACCGGATATGCAATTCAATCTGCAGCAAGCATTAAAGCAGAAAACAATTATTTCGGTGGTGGTGCGCCGCCTGTAGGAGATCCACCAAATGCTGTAACTGCATCTGTTGATTTTACTCCATTTCTTGGATCTGCACCTTCGGGTTGTCCAAGTTCAACTGCTCAGGAAATTGAACTGATCGGAAATCTAAATTTGATAGAAGATGGTTCTGTTGCTCCAACTACAAGCAATTTTACAGACTTTAGTTCTGTGAAAAATGGATCAAATGTTGTCAGGACTTTTACAATCAATAATATTGGAGGAGCTGCATTAAATATTACCTCTATTGGATTTAGTGGAACTCATGCAGCAGATTTTGTTGCAGGAGCTTTGACTCCTGCCAGTCCGATTCCTCCCGGTAGTTCAGCAACATTTAATGTCACATTTACGCCCGGAGCTACAGGACTTCGCACTGCAACATTAGATATCGTAAATGATGATGCTGATGAAGCAGCATTTGATGCGGCCGTGCAAGGTACCGGCAAGGATGTGATCCTTGTGACCAATACAAACAATACCGGCGTTGGATCTTTACGTCAGGCCATTACAGATGCTAACGCGAATGCCGATGCCGATGTCATTGAATTTGCTATTGGCTCCGGTGCACAAATGATCGTGAATACTTCTGCATTACCTACGATCATCGCACCATTGATGATTGATGGTAGTTCGCAACCTGGATTTGCTGGCACGCCCTTGATCACGATCAATTCTAATAGTAGTTTTACTTCATTTTCTGCGACAACTGTTACGGGCCTAACCATAAAGTATTTGGACATTTCGCGACCAGATGCCAATTATGATGGGTATGGAGTTGATTTGACAAATTGTAATGAGGTTTTTATTCTCAATAATATTTTCAAAAACCGTTTTCGTGGAGTCTATTCAAATGGCGGGCGAGATCACACCATTAAAAACAATGATTTTAGAAGAACCGGGGTCAATAGTAGCAACCCAGCGATTTATCTGAATAATGTAACTGCAAAAAACATTCCAAATGCTGTAGATATCAGTGGTAATTTGTATGGCGACGTTTCAGGGAATAATCGAAGTTCATTTGGAATTCGCATCAGCAACATGAGTAATTTACTCATTGGAGATGCATCCGTTGTTGGAGCCAATTTTGTAATAGAAGATGGAAGTGGTATGGCATCCACAGGGACAGGTGATGAATATTGCCTTTATCTGCAGAATGTATCCAATATTACTATGGACAATTTGGATTTCACTGCTACGACATATGGTAGACAAGGAGGTGGCATCAGAGTGCAAAATGGATCAAGCGATAGTAGCATTACCATTAAAAATTGCATAATAAATAATCGTTATTATGGTATAAATTGCTCGAGTGGGAGAGATTATACGATCCAAAATAATTATTTGAAAAAAACAGGAAATGATGCCAACAGACCTTCTTTGTGGCTGAATTCAATAATTGAGGGCAGCATCCCAAGAGGGATATTAATGAGCGGAAACGTATTTGGGGATGCAGCCAATGGATCGTTATTTGGAATCCGGATTGATGGAATGAATGGCTTACTCATAGGAAATCAAACGGTCGTTGGTGCTCATATTACGTTAGAAGATACCAGTGGATTGGGTGCCGCAGGTACAGGAGATAACTATGTTTTATACCTTATCAATGTTTCTAATACTACGATTAATAAAGTGAATCTAAATTCCATCTTTGGTTATCAAGGTTGGGGTATTGTTTTTTCAAACAACGCAAGTCATTCAAACAACAGTATCCTAAATTGTAAAATCAATACACGTTACTCTGGTATTTATTGTAGTGGTGGAAAAGATTATACGATAACAGGTAATGACTTAAGAAATACAGGTAATGATAATAACCGTCCGGCTTTATATTTATCTAATGTTCGACCTGGTAACATCCCTGCAGGTATAACTGCAAATAGCAATTTATTCGGTTTTACTTCAGCAACAACCAATTGCGGATTAAGGCTGGATAATATGGACGGTCTTTTAATCGGCGATGCTGGCGTGGTAGGCGCCAACATTGTAATTGAAGACAACAGCGGTATGAATTCAATGAACAATTCTGATTTGTCCGCATCCATATACTTAAATGGAGTATCAAATATTATGATAGACAATGTGGATGTGTCAAGATCTGCTGCAGGAAGAGATGGAACTGGAATCTATATTGAAAACAGCGGCAGTTCCGTCTATAGAAATAATATTATAAAAAATTGCAAAATCAATCAGCGTACATCGGGTATTTGGATCAGTGGTGGAAAAGATGTCACTATTAAAGATAATGATTTAAGGTATTCAGGTTATTATACCTCACGACCTGGGATCTATCTCAATGGCATATTAGCAGCTGTGCTTCCAGGTGGGATAGATATGAGTGGAAATTTATTCGGAGGCTCGTTTAACAGTTCAACTGCTCACATGGGTATTCGCATCGATAATATGCGTGATTTGATCATAGGAAATACCTCAGTTGCAGGACGTAATATCACCATTGAAGACAACAGTGGCATGAATAATATCATTGGTGAAGATTCTGGCAATCGTGGTTGTCTATACATGAACAATACACGCAATGTGCAAATCAAAAATGTTGATCTGTCTAAAGCAACTGCAGGTCAAGGCAATTCATTTGCTTTGTGGATGAATAATGGTAATAATACTTTGGTTCAAAATTGTAAGGGTTCGAATAGATATAGAGGTTTTCAATTTACTGGGGGAAGAGATTACACCGTTTTAAACAATGACCTTGATTCAACAGGTGTAAATAAAGATGATCCGGCACTTTGGTTTTCAGGTATAAGCCCTCAAATCATCTCAGGAGGCGTCAGTGCTTCAGGAAATACCTTTGGAGGACCGAATGTGCGTACGGCTCTCAGAATGGAAGGTATGAAAAATATCATCATCGGAGATGCATCCGTTGTTGGTGCTCATGTCGTCATAGAAGATAATAGCGGTATGAATAATTTAATAATTAATGACAACAATAGCAATAGCCCGAATATGTATTTGACCAATATGACAAATACCACTGTTGACAATATAGATGCTTCACGACCAGGAGCGAAAGATAGAGCCGGTATTTGGGTGGCTAATAATTTAAACAATTACAATGTCACAATTAAAAATTGTAATTTTAATAATTTATACCGCTCCATTTATTGTAGCGGTGGTCGGGACTATATAATTAAGAATAATACTATGTTGAATTCCGGTTGGACGAATGACCAACCATCCGTGTATCTTCAACATATTCAATCGGGTAATCTTCCCGGTGGTATCGATTTTAGCGGAAATAAATTTGGCGGTTCTTTATCAAGAGGTGGATTGCGTTGTGAAAATATGCGCGATCTCATCATAGGTGATTTATCTATAGCAGGTCGAAACATTACCTTGGAAGATACCTGTGGTCTAAACAACATGGGTGGGAATGGTAATAGCAATACTTACTATGTTCTTCATCTTGTAAATGTTAAAAATACGACTGTAGATAATTTGGATTTATCTCGTCCAATTGGCGCTACTCCGGCTCAGGATTTTACGGGAATTAGGATTGACAATGGTGCTGCCCATGGTCCGGTTATCCTTAAAAATTGTGATTTGCGACGCCACAAAACTGGTATTAATATCCAAGGAGGAAAAGATTATACGATAACAAACAATGATTTGCGCGCAAGTGGCGTAGAGTCAGATGAACCTGCGCTTTATGTAAGCGGGATAACACAATTGGATGGATCCATTCCAATGGGTTTAAAAGCCAGTGCAAATCAATTTGGTTGGTCCGATAATATTTTCTCCAATGCCGGAATTCGACTTGAAAATCTTTGCGGAATCAAAATTTCAAATTTTGCTGATCCTGCCAATCACATTGTTATATTGAGGTCTGATAGTCTTTCTGAGGTGAAGGGTATTAGTGGGAGCTATCCATCTGTAATTACATTGCGCAATACTTCCGGAGTTACCATAGACAGTATTGATTTATCTATTTCAGGAACACAAACCGGTACAGGTATTTATTGTGCCAATGATAACGCAAGTCAATATGGAAATAACATTCAAAATAATTTAATCAAAAATCGCCGTTTGGGAATTAGAATATTGAACGGATCAGATTATACCATCCAAAATAATGATTTTCAAAAAACCGGTATAGCAGATGATGAACCCGCTATTAGAATAGAACATGCAGCGGAAGGAAGTATGCCCGGTGGTGTTTCCATCAGTGGAAATAAGTTTGGTGGAACCGGATCATTATTTGGTTTGAAATTTGTCAAGATGTCCAACTTGAAAATATCAGATGGCACGTTCCCCGGTACCAATGTGAATCTTGGACTTTATGGAACAAATGGTTTAAGCGAAGTTGCAGCTGGCACAGGATACGTATTACATCTTTCTGATGTTTGCAATTCCGAAGTGAATACTTTGGATCTTTCTCGTTCTGGAATTGTAAGACAAGGAACCGGAATTCGATTATCAAATGGAGTTGGTAATACCATTCAAAAAGTTTATGCACAAGGAAGAGATATAGGTTTACAGGTAAATGGTAGTAAAAATGAAATGATAAAGTGTAATACATTTTATGATAATAATTTCGGCATGGATTTTATTACGCCGACCATTTCCACTTTGACTTTAATCAATAATAGCATGATGTGTAATGCTACAGGATTGCGTTCAACAGCACCTGGTACATTAAATGCCATGAACAATTATTGGGGTGCAGCCAACGGTCCATCCAATTTAGGTGGAACTGGAAATGGATATACAGGTACGGTAGATGCGACTTCTTTTCTTACCAATCAAGATGCATGTGCACCGGCTTTGCCAAATACAGACGTACTTGGAAATGCATTGCTCATAGAAGATGAGGATATCACACCAAGCTTTAATGATAATACCTTGGTCTGTGGTATTGAAGTTGGTGAGGAAGGTATTGTTCATTATGGAATGAAAAATAACGGAAGTGGGATCATAAGACTCATTGGCCCTGCTCCGGTTACAACAGTTCCATCTACTGAATTCACCGTTTTTGCGCAACCAGCCGATCTTGAATTGTTTCCTGGTGACTCAACCACTGTTTCTATTAAATTCGCTCCAACAAGTGTTGGATTATTTTCTGCTGTAGTCAATATTGCAAATTATACTTGTAATAATAATCCATATAATTTCACTGTACAAGGCAATGGTTGCGATCCATCCACAGCGGTCCTCAGTCGGGATACAGCAGTCTGTATAGGAAACCCTTCAAGTGTTAAAATTACCATCACTGGCGGAATGGCTCCATTTAATGTCACTCTTTCTGATGGCAGTCTTCATGTTTTAAATTCAAACGGGGTTCATTATATTTCAGTATCTCCTGTGAGCACTACAAATTATACGCTCCTCAAAGTAATAGATGCAAACAATTGTTGTGCAGATTTAAGTGGAAGCTCTCAAACAACTATAAATGCTTTGCCAACGCCAACCATTGTATTGACAGAAACATCAAGTCTTAATGATGATGATGGTATTATTTGTGCCAATGAAACTGCATTATTGGATGCCGGAGTTTATACCTCCTGGTCCTGGAGTAATTCAGCTTCAACGCAAACGATTTCTGTAAACACCAATGGAACTTACACAGTTACCGTTACAGATGCCAATGGATGTAGTGCGACCGATACAGAAATGCTAACAGTACTTGCAATTCCAACACCATCTATTGCTGTTACAGAAACTTCAGGTACCAGCAATAACGATGGTATTCTTTGTGCTGGAGAAAATGCAACTTTAGATGCTGGCGTTTTTCCATCATGGGTTTGGAGCACTTCAGCAACCACGCAATCCATTATGGTAAATACAGCAAATACGTATTCGGTGACGGTCACCGATGCCAATGCTTGTACCGGATCCGATGCTCAAATAATTATTGTAAATCCATTGCCGGCTGCTTCATTAAGCGATAACTTATTGGTTTGTCCCGGTACGACTTCTGTTCAGCTAAACATAAATGTTACCAGCGGAACAGCACCGCTCACTGTAATGTTATCAGATGGGAGCAGTCATAATGTTACCAGTATAGGTGTTTCACAAATAACAGTGACGGTCAGTGAACCTGGTCCGGATGTTTTTACCATTACTTCAATTGAAGATGCTAATGGTTGTTCCGGAACAGGTAGTGGAATGGCCACAGTAGATTTTGGCTCAATTGGTGAAATAGAAATCAGCGGTAATGCGACTCCAATCATGGACGGGGATAATATGCCCGATCTAGCAGATCATACTGATTTTGGTCAAACCACAGGGGCTCCAATTATACGTACCTTTACAATTACAAACAGTCATGGTAGTTTACCGCTCAATATCTCTGGTGTAAATATCGTAGGATCAACTGAATTTAGTCTGGAGACAGCACCTTCCAGTCCTGTTTCACCTTCAGGAGGTACAACCACTTTCCAAATTAAATATACGCCATCAGGAATTGGTATAGACAACGCAGTTATAGAAGTATCAAACAGTGATTGTGATGAAAATCCTTATAATTTTGCAATTATGGCAGAACAGAACTGTTCACCTCCAAGCTTTACAGCTTGCCCGAACACTGCTGTCGTTGTAAATACGGGAACCGGAATCTGTACAGGTATTGCCAACTATATCGTTACCGCCAATGGCTCACCAGCTCCTACTTTAACTTATGTTTTTAGTGGAGCAACGACAGGTAGTGGCAGTGGTACAGGAACGGGCTCATCTTTTGGAAAAGGAAATACAACGGTTACAGTTACAGCAACAAATCCTTGCGGAGCACCTACTTGTGTATTTACGGTAACGGTGAATGATTCAGAAAATCCGGTCCCTACCTGTGAATCTGCGCAAACAATATTGCTGGATGCAAATTGTAAACTGGCAGTACCGGATTTAACAGATGGAGCAACAGCAACTGATAATTGTTCGACGACATTCACATGGACACAAAGTCCAACATCAGCAACATTATTATCATCAGGCGAAGGAACAACACATACGGTAACAGTCACAGCAAATGATGGCAATGGAAACAGTGCAACATGTACAGTAGTATTAACCGGAAACGACAATACGAATCCAGTACCAAGCTGTGAAACAGCTCAAACAATTAATCTTAATTCAAGCTGTCAACTGTTAGTACCGGATCTTACAGATGGGGCAACAGCAACTGATAATTGTTCGACGACATTCACATGGACACAAAGTCCAACATCAGCAACATTATTACCATCAGGCGAAGGAACAACACATACAATAACAGTCACAGCAAATGATGGAAATGGAAACAGTGCGACGTGTACAGTAGTATTAACGGGAGACGATACTACTGCACCAATTCCTGATTGTGAAAATAATCAAACGCTTTCATTGAATGCGAATTGCGAGATTACGGTTCCAGATAAAACCAATGCAGCTACTGCATCAGATAATTGTAGCATATCATTTACATGGACACAGAATCCTTTACAAGGAGCAATGCTGCCTTCAGGTGAAGGAATGATGCATGTTGTAACTGTTACGGTTTCTGATGGTAATGGAAACTCGTCAACTTGCACTTCTGTATTAACTGGAAATGACAATGCAAATCCTGTGCCTACATGTGAAACAGCTCAGACAATTAATCTAAATGCCAGCTGTGAACTGTCTGTACCACAATCTTACGGATGGTGCAACAGCAACCGATAATTGTTCGACAACATTCACATGGACACAAAGTCCAACATCAGCAACATTATTAGCATCAGGCGAAGGAACAACACATACAGTGACAGTCACATCAAATGATGGCAATGGAAACAGTGCAACATGCACCGTAGTATTAACCGGAAACGACAATACGAATCCTGTACCTACTTGTGAAACAGCTCAAACAATTAATCTTAATTCAAGCTGTCAACTGTTAGTACCGGATCTTACCGATGGCGCAACAGCAACTGATAATTGTTCGACAACATTCACATGGACACAAGGTCCAACATCATCAACATTATTAGCATCAGGCGAAGGAACGACACATACAGTGACTGTAACAGCAAATGATGGCAATGGAAACAGTGCAACGTGCACAGTAGTATTAACCGGAAACGACAATACGAATCCTGTACCAAGCTGTGAAACAGCTCAAACAATTAATCTAAATTCAAGCTGTCAACTGTTAGTACCGGATCTTACAGATGGCGCAACAGCAACTGATAATTGTTCGACGACATTCACATGGACACAAAGTCCAACATCAGCAACATTGTTAGCATCAGGCGAAGGAACAACACATACGGTAACAGTCACAGCAAATGATGGCAATGGAAACAGTGCAACGTGCACAGTAGTATTAACCGGAAATGACAACACGAATCCAGTGCCAACGTGTGAAACAGCTCAAACAATTAATCTAAATTCAAGCTGTCAACTGTTAGTACCGGATCTTACAGATGGCGCAACAGCAACTGATAATTGTTCGACGACATTCACATGGACACAAAGTCCAACATCAGCAACATTGTTAGCATCAGGCGAAGGAACAACACATACAGTAACAGTCACTGCAAATGACGGCAATGGAAACAGTGCAACATGTACAGTAGTATTAACCGGAAACGACAATACGAATCCAGTGCCAACGTGTGAAACAGCTCAAACAATTAATCTTAATTCAAGCTGTCAACTGTTAGTACCGGATCTTACGGATGCAGCAACAGCAACAGACAATTGTTCGACAACATTCACATGGACACAAAGTCCAACATCAGCAACATTATTAGCATCGGGCGAAGGAACGACACATACAGTGACTGTAACAGCAAATGATGGCAATGGAAACAGTGCAACGTGCACAGTAGTATTAACCGGAAATGACAATACGAATCCAGTACCAAGCTGTGAAACAGCTCAAACAATTAATCTAAATTCAAGCTGTCAACTGTTATTACCAGATCTTACAGATGCAGCAACAGCAACTGATAATTGTTCGACAACATTCACATGGACACAAAGTCCAACATCAGCAACATTATTAGCATCAGGCGAAGGAGCAACACATACGGTAACAGTCACAGCAAATGATGGCAATGGAAACAGTGCAACGTGCACAGTAGTATTAACCGGAAACGACAATACGAATCCTGTACCAAGCTGTGAAACAGCTCAAACAATTAATCTAAATTCAAGCTGTCAACTGTTAGTACCGGATCTTACAGATGGCGCAACAGCAACTGATAATTGTTCGACGACATACACATGGACACAAAGTCCAACATCAGCAACATTGTTAGCATCAGGCGAAGGAACAACACATACAGTAACAGTCACTGCAAATGACGGCAATGGAAACAGTGCAACGTGCACAGTAGTATTAACCGGAAATGACAATACGAATCCAGTACCAAGCTGTGAATCGGCTCAAACAATTAATCTAAATTCAAGCTGTCAACTGTTAGTACCGGATCTTACCGATGGCGCAACAGCAACTGATAATTGTTCGACAACATTCACATGGACACAAAGTCCAACATCAGCAACATTATTAGCATCAGGCGAAGGAGCAACACATACGGTAACAGTCACAGCAAATGATGGCAATGGAAACAGTGCAACGTGCACAGTAGTATTAACCGGAAACGACAATACGAATCCTGTACCAAGCTGTGAAACAGCTCAAACAATTAATCTAAATTCAAGCTGTCAACTGTTAGTACCGGATCTTACAGATGGCGCAACAGCAACTGATAATTGTTCGACGACATTCACATGGACACAAAGTCCAACATCAGCAACATTGTTAGCATCAGGCGAAGGAACAACACATACAGTAACAGTCACTGCAAATGACGGCAATGGAAACAGTGCAACATGTACAGTAGTATTAACCGGAAACGACAATACGAATCCAGTGCCAACGTGTGAAACAGCTCAAACAATTAATCTAAATTCAAGCTGTCAACTGTTAGTACCAAATCTTACAGATGGCGCAACAGCAACAGACAATTGTTCGACAACATTTACATGGTCACAGAATCCGACATCATCAACATTATTGGCATCAGGCGAAGGAACAACACATACAGTAACAGTTACTGCTAATGATGGCAATGGAAACAGTGCGACGTGTACAGTAGTATTAACCGGAAATGACAATACGAATCCGGTGCCTACGTGTGAAACAGCACAAACAATTAATCTAAATGCAAGTTGTCAACTTTCTGTACCAAATCTTACCGATGGCGCAAGTGCAACAGACAATTGTTCGACAACATTCACATGGACACAAAGTCCAACATCTGCAACATTGTTAGCATCAGGCGAAGGAACAACACATACGGTAACAGTTACTGCAAATGATGGCAATGGAAACAGTGCAACATGTACAGTAGTATTAACGGGAGACGATACTACTGCACCAATTCCTGATTGTGAAAATAATCAAACGCTTTCATTGAATGCGAATTGCGAGATTACGGTTCCAGATAAAACCAATGCAGCTACTGCATCAGATAATTGTAGCATATCATTTACATGGACACAGAATCCTTTACAAGGAGCAATGCTGCCTTCAGGTGAAGGAATGATGCATGTTGTAACTGTTACGGTTTCTGATGGTAATGGAAACTCGTCAACTTGCACTTCTGTATTAACTGGAAATGACAATGCAAATCCTGTGCCTACATGTGAAACAGCTCAGACAATTAATCTAAATGCCAGCTGTGAACTGTCTGTACCAAATCTTACGGATGGTGCAACAGCAACCGATAATTGTTCGACAACATTCACATGGACACAAAGTCCAACATCAGCAACATTATTAGCATCAGGCGAAGGAACAACACATACAGTGACAGTCACATCAAATGATGGCAATGGAAACAGTGCAACATGCACCGTAGTATTAACCGGAAACGACAATACGAATCCTGTACCTACTTGTGAAACAGCTCAAACAATTAATCTGAATGCCAGCTGTCAACTGTTAGTTCCAAATCTTACAGATGGAGCAAACATTAGTGACAATTGCTCAAGTTCATTCACATGGAGTCAAAATCCAACATCAGCAACATTATTAGCATCGGGCGAAGGAACTACTCACACAGTAACAGTCACTGCAAATGATGGCAATGGAAACAGTGCAACATGTACAGTAGTATTAACCGGTAATGACAATACAAATCCAGTACCTAGCTGTGAAACAGCTCAAACAATTAATCTAAATGCAAACTGTGAACTGTCTGTACCAAATCTTACGGATGGGGCTACAGCAACAGACAATTGTTCGACAACATTCACATGGACACAGAATCCGACATCATCAACATTATTAGCATCAGGCGAAGGAACAACACATACGGTGACAGTTACTGTTAATGATGGCAATGGAAACAGTGCAACGTGTACAGTAGTGTTAACCGGAAATGACAACTCGAATCCGGTGCCTACGTGTGAAACAGCTCAAACAATTAATCTAAATTCAAGCTGTCAACTTTCTGTACCAAATCTTACAGATGGGGCAACAGCAACTGACAATTGTTCGACAATATTCACATGGTCACAGAATCCGACATCAGCAACATTATTAGCATCAGGCGAAGGAACAACACATACGGTAACAGTCACTGCAAATGATGGCAATGGAAACAGTGCGACGTGTACAGTAGTGTTAACCGGAAATGACAATACGAATCCAGTGCCTAACTGTGAAACAGCTCAAACAATTAATCTAAATGCAAGTTGTCAACTTTCTGTACCAAATCTTACAGATGGGGCAACAGCAACCGACAATTGTTCAACAACATTCACATGGACACAAAGTCCAACATCATCAACATTATTAGCATCAGGCGAAGGAACAACACATACGGTGACAGTTACTGTTAATGATGGCAATGGAAACAGTGCAACATGTACAGTAGTATTAACCGGCAATGACAACACGAATCCGGTGCCTACGTGTGAAACAGCTCAAACAATTAATCTAAATTCAAGCTGTCAACTTTCTGTACCAGACCTTACAGATGGGGCTACAGCAACAGATAATTGTTCGACAACATTCACATGGACACAGAATCCGACATCAGCAACATTATTAGCATCAGGCGAAGGAACAACACATACAGTAACAGTCACTGCAAATGATGGCAACGGAAACAGTGCAACATGTACGGTAGTGTTAACTGGAAATGATGTCACAGCACCGGTAGCTGTTTGTGAGGATCCTCAAAACGTCAATTTGAATGCAAACTGTATGTTAGTGGTACCTAACCTTACGGATGGAGCAATGGCTACAGATAATTGTGCCACAAGTTTTACCTGGAGTCAGAATCCATCAGCAACAAGTAGCCTCTCTTCAGCACATAATATGACGCATACGGTAACTATAACCGTAAATGATGGAAATGGGAATTCTTCCACATGTACTACTGTGCTGACAGGTAAAGATGTAACCATGCCAGTGATGACTTGTCCTGGTAATCAAGTGAGAGGGATGACCGAAGGATTATGCCGCTATGTTGTTCAAGCTACTGAATTTGATGGAACAGCATCCGATAATTGCGGTATAGTATCTAAGACCTGGACATTGAGTGGAGTAGAATCCGGATCTGGAAGTGGTTCATTAAATGGACAATATTGGAAAAAAGGAATAACCACTATAACGTGGTTGGTTTTGGATGCCGCAGGCAATTCAAAAAATTGCAGTTTTAAGGTAAATGTAAAAGATTTGGAACCACCTATGGCTACTTGCCCTGTAGATTTGACAGTTACCACCCTACCAGGCCAGTGTAGCGTTCCTGCAGGTTCAGTCAGCTTGGGAACTCCGACTGTCTCTGATAATTGCGGAATAAAATATCCAATTACAAATAATTCACCTTCGAGTTATCCAGTTGGGGTCACTAATGTGAAATGGACCGTAAAAGATTCTTCGAATAATGTAAAAACCTGTATTCAAAAGGTGACCGTTATTGCCTATACATGTGGCCAACCCGTTACGGTTTATCACCATGATACCACGTATTCAAGTGCAAAAGTATCCTGGTCTGCGGGTACATGTGCGGGTAGTTATCAATTGAGAATTAGAAGGGAAATATCTCCCGGAGTGTGGACTGCCTGGTCAAGCTGGACCAATTCTTCGGGTCCATTAACGCATTTGTTTAATGGATTAGAAGATGGAAGTTACTATCAATATCAGATCAAGTCTAAATGCGGAACTACATTTTCGATTATTGTGAATGGTTGGTTCCATACCTTGACATTGCCACCTTTGAAAAAACAGGATAATGGATTCACAGAGTTCAAAAAAGTGGAAGAGCTTGATAATACTGAACTTTATATCAAATCATCTGAAATCCCGGAATTAAAAGCCGTACCAAATCCTGCGAAGGACCTGGTATCGATTCAGCTCAATGGATTTTCTTTTGCAACTAAATCATTGACCATGACAGATATGTTCGGTAAACTAATATTTAATGTGATCCTTGATAAATCAGAAAACGAGCTTGAATTGGATTTGAAACAATTGAACGTCAAAGCTGGAATTCATTTTATCAGAGTTAGTGATGGTGCGAATCAAAAGACAATACAGCTTATAGTGGTATTGTAAGAAAATTTTAAAACTGAAACCAATTAAAAAAAAATCCCTTCACTTCGAAGGGATTTTTTTTAATATTTTATCGCACTCGTTTATAAAATACAAAACCATTGAGACGATAGAGTTCCTGGAGTTGCGTTAAAGCATTTAATTCTTCTGCCTTGTGAATTTTACTGACTACATATACAGGTTTATCGGTAGAGCCATTCAGCAACCAATTTTGTTGGTAATATTCCGGATGATTGGGCCTGCGTTTTTGAGCATAAAACAAATGCCCATATGTTTTAAAACCATAGGGTAGAATGTAACAGTCTTCTGCAGATTTTTCTTTGTAAAAGGAGATGGCAGCATTTTGTGAATAGCCTTCAATGTTTTGAATGGTGAAGATCAGTGCGAGCAAAGAAAAACAAGCCATGCCAATGAAGAAAACATTTACTTTATAAAACTGTACAAATGAGCTGGCATTAAGAATAAACCACATAAACAGCAATGCCAGGAAAATACCTGGTAGAAAATTTACAAATGACCATTTCACATCAGCTTCTAAATTCGCGAGTGCGAAAGGATCCTTAGAAAACATAGATTTAATTAAATCGAGGTCCATTCCAACTACTGGTAAAGCAATTACAACAATTGAATATATCATCAGCATCCCGGATAATCCATAGACAAGCATTTTATTCCATTGCATTTTTTGATCCAGCAATTTATCCAGGGTATACGCACTGAGAAAGGTGATCGGGAAATAACATAGCGAAGAATAATGTACAATTTTAGATTGAACTATGGAGAATAAAATAAGGACTACTATTAGTAATACGAACATCCATTTTTTAAAATGCTTTTGTCCCACGTTTTCATCGCGATCCTTGTATAAAAATGCTTTAATGCAAAAAACAGAGGCTGGGAAAACGCCAAACAAAAGTACCACAATATGATATCCTGGAAATCCTGCGTGCCCGGCATCCGGAGTACTGAATAATCGGAACTGGTATTTGAAAAATTCAAAAATAAATTGTGGACCATTTAGCAGAGTTTCAAGTCCGAACCATAGCAAAGGAAAGAATGTAGAAATGATAAAAAACAGGAAAAGATATTTGAAAGAAATAATAGTTCGAAAGCGATGATACAACCAATATGTCAGGATACACAAAGTGATAATGATCAATGCAGCCGGACCTTTGGTAAGTATAGCGAGACCGGAAAAACATCCTGCCCATAGAATATTTCGGAAAGGCTGGAAAGGAAGAAACTGTGAATCAGTTCCGGGTTCGGGCGTACAAACTTTAATCAAAAAGTATAATGCCAAAAAAGTAAATAAATTGAACCAGGGATCTATGATTCCCGATTTAAAATACAGAAAGGGTAATATCGAACCAAAATAGGAAAGTGTCCATAACCATCCAAAGCGAGCGGAAAATAATTTTTTGCCTATAGAATACAGTACTAACAAAGTGATCAAACCACAAATGGCATTCGGAAACCGTGCTGCAAATTCATTGATCCCAAAAATCGACATACTTACACACTGCAACCAAAAAAAGAAAGGAGGCTTTTCATAAAAAGCTTTGAAGTTGACATGTACGCGCAAATAGTCATTCAACACCAGCATTTCCCGGCTGATTTCCGCGAAGTTGATTTCATCCCAATCAAAGAGATGAACGCCTCCTAAGTATGGAACAAAGAAGAGTAAGCTTATTATTACTAAGAGAAAGGGGTATGTGAGCTTGCTATTTAGTATTTTCACTTGCTTTATTATCGAACCGAATGCAATTTACCCCGCTTTAGAAAAATGGCCTGCAAATTTTTGGATTAAATTTAAAAAGCTTTGCAAATCAAGGACTTAAGAGAGTTAGTGAAGTTTGACTAATTGTTAGTGAGAATTAAAAGTGAAAGTATCCTTGATGGAAAATGAATATTTAATTTCTAAAATTGAATCAGCCCTGGTGCAAAGAATTGAAAGTGATTTCCTTGCAAATATTTAATTTCAATGCTGCCAGCAAGATTTGAATCATAAATGGAGTTAAAATATTCATGATACATTGAAACGAGTTGGTGATCGCCTTGTAATGGATAATTTGATATGTGTTGGCAGGATGAAAAAATTATAATGGTAAGTAGGCCGGTATAATTAGGCCGAAACGGGAAAAAACGAAAAACAAGCTCAGTTTAAATATTTGGTAATATGATGTGTAAAATTTACATGTTGGTACTTGCAATTTTAGTAATTCGTTTGAATGGTTTCGGTCAATATTCAGCGCACATATATATAGGTCCAACATTATCGAAATATAGCACTGTATTATATGATAAGAGCCAAAAAAACTAGTTAAGAACATTAATTTTAAAAACAGGGTACGAGCAAATATAAGATATTATAATCAGTCATTTTGATTGCTATTGAGACTGCGAATCACATCATTTGCAATACAAATACTTTTTTACAATTTTATTTCAATATTTATAATATTCACATTATCAATTAAATAGCGTTGATAAAAAAAATATATGTTCAAATCCTTCCATTTTCTTAATTCATGGACCTAAATTCATATTATCAACCATTGGGATTTTGATGAATAATATTTTTATAGTTAATTGATGTGAATTAATTTGAATTCAAAACAATCCTAATTATATGCTACTATGGAATACGTTTAGGGAGTGTATTGTATAAGGTTTTTTTTTAAAAAACAAATTATATGAAAATGAAAAATATTTTATTGTTTTTTCTATTTCCAAGCCTTGCATTTAGCCAGTATTCATTTTACTATAATCAAGGAACTAATACAGTTACTATTAGTTATCAGGGTTGTGATTTATGTTCTTATGGTAACCAGAGTGCAGTTAATTCTTGTCTTTGTTGGAAAGCTTGTCAAAATGATCAAGAAATAAATGAAGATCTTCAAGAATGTTATGACTACTGTACTGAAGCTTATGGAGGTTACGAATACAATCCATATCAATTAGCATTGTGTAATGAATCATGTTTAACATATTATAATGCAGCTATTAGTGCTTGTGCATCTAGTAATAACTGTGGCACAAGACCTCAATCTAAAGAAGTTTATGCAATTGAATATATAATTCAATCTAGCTAGGCAGATATACCTAACAACCCTCTATCTGATCCACAGGGACAGAGTTTTTATCAATCAGGTATGATTTATACTAATACTGTTTTGATAAGTCCATGGCAACCAGGTTCACCTTGGCCAAATATTTATTCTGGGCACAACACTTGTTATGAATTTGTGATCCGATTGTATTATACTGATTATACTTACTGTGATACATATCTTTATTGGTGCAATTTTGTTGGTTAATATAAAAATTTTATTATGAAAATCATTAACTTATTTGTTGTTTTATTGATAGCATTTTTTGTTTCATGTTCATCAGAGAAAAGTGATGTCGTAAACATTAATGGAGCCCATATAAAGACTGAGGATATATTAAATTATATACCTAAAGGATTAAGGGAAAATAATAATTACGTATACTTTAAAAATAATGCAGGTGAAGAAAAAAAGCTTTTAATTAAGTATGCTAACAATGTTGTAGAGTTAGTGAAGGATAACGAAAAATATACTACCGACCAAGGAATTATTAAAATTTATGATGAAACTAATAATATTGCTATTTCTGAAATTATTGTGCTGGGTTCATTTAATGCGGATGGAAAGATAATCAAAACGTTAAAAATTACATTAATGCCATTGGGTGCACTTGGTTCTTGTTTTATATTAATTAAATTTTCCAATGGTGAAGTTGATTTTACTTCTCCTAATGGATATTCGGGTTCTGTAACATTTAATGGCAATACATTTCATAATGTATTTATAGGAAATAGTGTGCATCAATCTGGATTTAACGAAATATCATATAACAAAACCGAAGGTATAGTTTCATTTAAGGACCAAAACTCTGATTATTGGGTTTTTGATAGATTTGACAATCAATAATAGCGGTGAATTTTTATCCTGTCAAAATAGTGGTTTAGTAGTCAGTACAATAAACGTCTGAAAGCTATCAGCTTTATTAAGAATATTAAGGGTCTCAGGACTTTCTTCATTTAGTAACATGGATCTGTTTTTAAGCGTATCGTCCCACGAAGTGCACTTAGGCAACACTCTCAATGTTCTTCTTCGCGGTTGACCTGTACCAATTCTGTGGAAGTAGTTCTGAGATACGGTTTATAGGATGATCCTTAATTCTGTGGAACACATCGGTTAACCAATCATATGGGTTAATGTCATGTAGTTTGCACGTTGCAAACGTATCCATCCGACCAAATACATATTTGATATAATTTGAAGGGACGCTACTTTTGCTCACTCAAAAATATGAATAAAATGAATATGGAAATTGGATCAATGACAATGGAGCAACATATAAGTGCTCATTCAGCCACAAGTCTGAGCGTCCGTAAATATTGTGAAGCTAACGGAATAAAAGAGCATACATTCAGGTACTGGAAAAAGCGTTTTGACGGGCATAGTGATAGAGGCAATTTTAAATTAGTTGATAAAGTGGATTCATTAATTCAAGCTGAGTCTCAATTAATGAAAATAGTATTCCCCAATCAGATTGAATTGATTGTTTATCACCGATTGGATCCTCAATATATACGCCGGTTGATGGAATGCTAGGCTTTCCTTCTCATCAGAGATTTTATGTTTATACTGTAGACACAGATATGCGATGTGGGTACAATCGCTTATCAGGAATTGTACGCAATGAACTTCAATGCAATCCTTTGAATGGCGATGTATACATTTTTTTCAATAAGCCCAGAGATATTATTAAGCTCCTGGTCTGAGATGCCGATGGATTTGTAATGTATTATAAGAAGCTGGAAAGGGGAAGATTTGAAAAGATTCTAAGTCCTGACAAAAAACATCCAATCCGGTACGACCACTTGGTAATGTTGATCGGAGGCATCAGCTTGCAAAAAATAAGGCAACGTAAACGATTTGAACAGAATGCGAATGAATTAACTATGCAAATAAATGTATGAAATAATTTTTATATATGAATGAATATTCGTAAATTTATGTGTGACTATTTCGGATATAAATAAATTATCTCGCGAAGAATTAACCGAATCTTACATGGTATTATTTGATCAATACTCACAATTACAAAGACTGGTATTTGGTCAACGCAGAGAACGATTTATTTCAGAATCCTCACCCTTAGCCAATTTGTTTGATCAAAATAATTTGATTTCCAAGGTACCGGAGCAGCAAAAAGAGACAATTGCTTACGAAAGGAACAAACCACAAAAAAGCAATCATAAAGGCCGGCAATTATTAGCACAGTGTACGCATCTACCGGTAGAGCAACAAATATTACCGATGCAACAAGATGTTAGCTCAATGACTTGTATTGGGCAGATAGTTCAAGAAAAATTGGCATTCAAGCCCGCAAAACTTTATGTTAAGCATTATGTCAGAAACAAGTATGTTGATCCCACAGACGGAAAAATAATTATAGCCGATCCGGTAGCCGAACCTATCTCTAAGTGTGAAGCTGATGTTAGCTTATTAAACTTTATCCTGGTAAGTAAGTTTGCATATCATTTACCGGAATATCGAATTATTGAGATGTAATACTCCCCTAAATTGAGACCAGAGGTTTAGTTAAAAAAAACACTTAAATTTACTAGACCTATGAAAAAAACAAGACGCAAATTTACCGGGGCCTTTAAGGCCAGTGTGGCATTAGAAGCCATTAAAAACAAAAAGACTATGGCTGATCTTAGTCTTCAGTTTGATGTTAATCCCGTTATGATTTCCAAGTGGAAAACTGAATTTTTAGAGAACATGGGATCTATTTTCGACAACTCAAAATCAGCTCAGTATGATACTGATTCAGCTGAAATGGAGAAATTGTATGCACAAATCGGCCAATTGAAAGTAGAGAATGATTTTTTAAAAAAAAGTTGCAAGAAACTGGGGATATGAAACAACGAATAGAGATGGTGCATACGAAACCACAAAAGCTGAGTATTCGCAAACAGTGTGATCTATTGAACGTACCAAGGAGCACACTTTATTACCAGCCTGTTCAGGAAAAGCCTGAAAATGTTAAAATGATGAATATCATGGATAAGCATTTGTTACAGCACCCGACAGAAGGGGTTAAATCAATGGTGAATCTTTTAAAGGAAAAAGGATATCCGGTAGGTCCTAAACGAATAAGGAGGTTGTTTAAGGTTATGGGATGGCAAACAATATATCGTCGCAAAAACCTAACAAAACAGGGCCTAAAGCAATTTATTAAACCGTATTTACTCAGAAATCTGGAAATCACACATGCCAATCAGGTTTGGTGTACCGATATTACGTACATCCCGATGGCTAAAGGATTTATGTACATGATTGCCTTCATTGATGTTTATAGTCGCAAAATCATGGGCTGGAGTATAAGTAATAGTATGAGTAAACAATGGTGTGTTGCTGCTTTAAAAAGAAGCCATTGCTGTCAATGGTAAACCCAATATTATAAACTCGGATCAAGGTTCTCAATTTACAAGTGCGATGTGGACTCATTATTTGGAATCTGAAAAGATATTGATCTCAATGGATGGCAAAGGAAGAGCTACAGATAATACCTGGATTGAAAGATTCTGGAAAACTTTAAAGTACGATTATATTTATCTCAATCCATGCGATAATGGTTTTGAACTTTTTGAAGGAGTTCAAAACCATATCGCCTATTACCACCGGAAAATGCACCAAACTACCGGACAAACTCCCAATAAACGATACGATGATTCCATTAAAAATCATGCAGCTTAATATGAATTTTATTAACTTAACGAACTCAACTTTTGGTCCAATAAATGGGGAGTATTACAAACAACTGTAAAAAATAATAGAAATAATAAATTTTTCATATGACTTACATTTAAAAATAAATAAATATTTACTTCTCCTTTTTAATGAAATTAACAATTTATCATATAGAACTACATTAAATAAACAAAATTAAATTTCAATCGTAAAATATAATCCTATTCAAATAATTTCCTTACTTAACAAGACACGTTCTCAATTCTCAAACGCTGAAAGAGCAATAATTTCTCAACATAGCATACCAATATTAAACATGAAATATTTTTTATAAAATCAAAATTTCTTGAATGGTCTTAAATTTTTATTTAAAGATCATTATTCTTGATTGAACAAGAAATATTTTAATTAATAATGATTGCAGTTAATTTTCTATTGACTTTATATTTAAATTGAACAAAAATATTATCAATTTTCATCAATTGTATAGCTATTCATCGATAATTCATATGCGCCAAATTGCTTTATATGGCAATGCTAAGTAGATTAAATAAAACCAGAAGTATGGCTGAATGTAAACCCAGTTTTTCCAAGTATTTACTCAAAGGTCAATTTGAAGGGCCAATGTGTGTTTATCCTTAACGATTTGAGGATAAAACAAAATAGTTAATCAGAAAAACAAGTTTTGGCTTTCAAACAGCCTTGACCTGTCTGGTGGAGTAAGATCTTGATTTTCCATGGTTTTGGATTTTTTGTTAAAAAATATTTTACCAACTGAATCAAAGAAACAGTTTTCATGTCTTTGAAAAATGCTTAATATCCGCTAAAGAAAAAATATTCAAATATTTCTTCTTTGTTTTGAACGCTTAATTAGAATTGAAAATGGGTGACTTGTAAATGAGATAACAATAATACAACTTATTAAAATTACTTCCAAATAATTTTTGTTAAATTTTACTTTTAAAGTAAAAATTCAGGGTTTACCCTGATACCCTATCAGTAGAAACCCTGAGAAGAAATGTCATTAACAGGGTTTATATAAAATTTATTTAATGCCAATCTGGAAAAATCTGCAGTCTTGGTTTTGATTTCTTTGACTAATACACTGGTTTAGAAATATTACTTAACAATCTATATCAGTAATCATCAAAAATCAAATGGCGAGAGACAATCACTTCCTTTGTTGCAGGTACCTGAAGTAAAAATTAAGTATCAATCCAATTTACCAATAGATAGTCATCCAAGAATTAATAATTCTTCGGATGCAGAAAAGATATTCCGGATAAATCGGGGTGATGATATGGAATTGGTTGAGGAATTCAATGTGTTGTTCTTTAATTGAGCTAATTATGTAAAAGGTAAAATCAAATTAAGTCTTGGTGAATTGACACTACAATCTAAAGAAACAATTAATCATACATCCAACTATATCAAGCCAGGGTATCATAGCTCACTTACATATACCATTATGTTAGTAATATTTCAAAGTAACTCTTTTCATAACCCAGAATAAACATCCATGAAACTATCAGAAATTCAAGTCAGTTATCATTCTAAAAGCCCTGACAGGCCTCAGATTAAAACCAGTCAGGATGTTTATGAAACAATAAAACCACTTTACAGTGAGGATTTCCAACCAGGTGTTATTTTGGTAGGAGTTTAATAGCAAATAGAATTGAATCTTCAATTTGTTATATCTTTAAATGCGTTCAATAGTGTTTGCCTTAGTTTAATGAAAGAGGTGGCAAAAAAGGAGGCATGAAAAACAAAACCCTTGCAAATCAAAGACTTACAAGGGCTTTTCGTGGTACCTCCAGGAATCGAACCAGGGACACACGGATTTTCAGTCCGTTGCTCTACCATCTGAGCTAAGGTACCTCCTGAACAGAACTAAAACATTGATAATGAGTTAATTCTACTCATTCTGCTTTCGCAGAAGGGACGCAAATATAACTGAAATTGGAAAGACTCAAAAGTATTTAGCTAAGAATTGAAGTCAATTATTCAGCTAATTCCGAAGTTTATTGAATTTTCTGGTTTTTCACTTTTATTCTTAAAAATGGATGGTATGATGTCTATTCATAATAGAATCAAACTTTATACTATTGAGAATTAACTTTAAGCTCATTTTGTGATATATGCCCTCAAGACGTTTACAAACGCTATGCGCAGCCATCTTCCTGCTTTGTCTGTGGCAGTCAGACAAGGATGACATCAATAGCTTATGGATCCTGATCCCTTCTGGACTACTCGTGGTAGCCAGTTTTATTTTCGCTGATCTGGTCAATAATTGGTGGTTCAATAAAAATCCACCCAATATTTCTGATTATGAGAGAAATTGGCTGATAAATTTTGCACCATATTACGAAAATCTAAATAAGGTCCAACGCGAGCATTTCGACCAGAAATTAGCCCGTGAGTTATACCATAAGGAATTCATAAATATGGCTGAAAAAGAGATCCCGGAAGAATGGAAACTCATGTGCCTTGCTCCCGCTATTTATTTGGGCTTATACTACGGCACCAAAGGCGCAGACCATTACAATAGGATCGTTTTTTATTTCCATCAATTTCCAAGTCCACAACAGGATTATTTACATATTTCTGAAACGGAGCACGAAGATGGTGTTCTCATTTTTTCATTGCCGCATCTGGAGTCTGCTTATCTCAAACCGGAATCATATTTTAACATTTCGATTTATGAATGGGGACAGGTTTTCTTCCAATTGCATAAAATGCCTGACGATTGGGGAGCGCTTAGTGATGAAATCATTTCAGATTGTTGTACTCACATACAAACCAACGAAACAGATCTTAAAACATATATAGGACAACCCATTTTGTCGCTGGCGGGAATGTTGTTATATTATTATTTATGTTATAATTCTATTATGAAAAATAAATGGCCCGATCAATACCAATTTATTAACCGTTTCGTTTTGCAATGAGGACTTCATAAGCATGCAAATAATCTTGAATAAATATCTTTCTTTCATACAACGATCCATTTTTTTTTTATGGTGCTCCATTTTTTTCGAATGTGTTTTTGCTCAAAGTTTAAAACACAGCTTATGGAATGAACTCTTGTCTAAACACGTGAGCGAAACCGGATGGGTCAATTATAAAGCATTTATAAAAGATAGCAACCGTTTAAATGTGTATTTGAACAGCTTGAGCAGAAATGCACCTCAGGCAAATTGGACTCAAAATGAAGAAATGGCTTATTGGATTAATGCATATAATGCATTTACCATTCAGCTGATGATCCGAAATCCTGGCGTAAACAGCATCAAAGAAATTGGAGGTAAAATTCCTTTTATCAATAGCACCTGGGATCTGAAATTTATTTCAATCGATGAAAAAAAATACGATCTCAACAATATCGAACATGGAATTTTAAGAAAGAAATTTAAAGATCCAAGAATTCATATGGTTCTGGTCTGTGCTTCCAAATCCTGTCCGGCTTTATTAAATCAGGCTTTTACAGCAGACCAACTTCAATCACAAATGGATCTTTGCTCGCGAAGGTTTCTTTCAGATGTAACGCGAAACGTGATTTCAGAAAAGGAAATCAAACTATCCAACATTTTTAATTGGTATCAGGACGATTTTGGTGGAAAAAAGGGTTTGCATTTATTTATTCAAAAATATGGCCCCATTGCTAAACTCGATCCAAAAATACAAATCGAGTACCTCGATTACGATTGGACTTTAAACGGACAGTATTAATATTCAATTCTTGCATTAAACCTTTTTCTTTATTCAGGGTCTTATAACTAAACAATAAATATAGCTATTATGAAAAACCATATTCAAATTTTAGGAATTGCGCTGTTTCTGTTGACAGCATTTAATCAGGCATCAGCGGCATGTCTTGTAAATACATGTGCGGTCCAACCACGTTGGGAACTCCTGGGTACCCGTAATGTAAATTTTGCAAATGACCGCGATGAGATCGAGGTGACCGCAGCAGAAGGAATGTTTACTGCCTTAAAAATTAAAGTCCTGCGCTCAACTATGGACATGAATAAAATGGTCGTTCACTTTGGCGACGGGAGCACTGAGAATATTGAATTGAAAAATATGTTCAGAGCCGGTGAAGAGAGTCGCGTCATTGACCTTCCCGGAAACAAACGTTTTATCAAAAAAGTAGTATTCTGGTACGATACTAAAAATTATAAAAAACGTCGTGCCGTTGTAGAGCTTTGGGGAAGACACTAAGAGAAGATTGTTAAATATTCTAAAGGCGTCCTGCAAATCCTATTTGTCAGGACGCTTTGTTTTGATTTATCTTCGCAACATGTTCACCAAATCAGAACTTCTCGCAGAACTTAGCTGCAATACTTTTGTATGCTTAAAACCATCTCCACTTCATGGAATCGGCGTTTTTGCAATTATCGATATCCCTAAAGACTGCAAGAACCTTTTTTCGACTGAGCAGGGAGAATGGCATACGCTAAGCATGCAGGAATTTCAAGCACTCCCATCTCATGCCCGCCATTTGGTGGAGACGTATTGTTTGTTTGATGAGAATACCTATTACGTTCCAGCCGGTGGATTCAAACAGATGGATCTTTCACTTTTCCTCAACCACAGTGATTTGCCAAATATCGCTTCGGTAAATGAGGGTGAATATTTTGTGAGTTTACGTGAAATTGCTATTGGAGAAGAGTTGCTGGTGGATTATGGGACGATAGTGGAAGAGTAGTTGTAAGCTTAAGGCTTAAGGGAAAAGGTTAAAGGGATTGAGTATTGATTGAATGTTTTAAGTCCATTTTTGTTGATGATATAAAATTAACAATTGTTAGTAAACAAGGATTTAAGAGGAAAGGTCAAAGTAAAACAGGGCCTGTAAATAAGCTGTTTGAGTTTTTTGGTACTTGAGGATTCTAATATAAAACTAACAAATGTTAGGAAACGAATGATCCCTCCAGCCTTTCCTTAAGAATACAAATTTGAAAGGGAAAAGGCTAAAGGAAATCCGAATTTGGTCAATGAAATGATATTTTGTTCTTTATTATGGATGTTAAAAAACTAACAATTGTTAGTAATGAATGAAAACCCTTTTCCCTTTAGCCTTTTCCCTTTAGCCTAAAGTCCTACTCAGCTTCCGCAACCACTTCCTGCACTTCCGGAACCATTCTTTTTAATAAACCTTCGATGCCAGCTTTTAAGGTGACCGTTGAGGATGGGCACCCGCTGCAGGAACCCTGCATGGTTACTGTGACGACACCATCTTTGTAACTTTTGAATTCGATATTACCACCATCCATCTCGACAGCGGGTTTTACATAAGTTTGTATCATTTCGCGGATGCGTTGTACGATCTCTCCGTCTTTTCCATCATATTCACGTGCAACGTCAGCGTCCATTTGTTCTTTTTGAAAAGCTTCAAAATCTTCATGAACGATGGAAGTGCCTTCTTCAATTAAGGTTTTCAGGTATTCCTTTGCAGTAATCATGATTTCCTGCCAATCGTAAGATGGCTTTTTGGTAATTGTCACAAAATTGTTGGATATATAAACCGCTTGAACGTATTCTTTTTCGTAAAGTTTGGATGCCAGTTCAGACCATTTGCCGGCAAATTCCTGATCCTTAAAATCAGCAATACCTTTATAAAGCAATTGATTCGTAACAAATTTTAAAGACTCGGGATTGGGTGTTTGCTCAGTATACACCAATAACATATTATTTACGACAGGTTTGGTAGCCATAATATTCAATTTTAATCAGTTACCCTTAAGTACAATTGAGAATGGTGAATGTTTAGCTTTGACAAAACTAAATTTCATAACAGCCTTCTATCGGACAATGATCTGAAAATCGGATATCCCTGTGATGTTTGTAATCAACAACCGCAGAAGCAAGATTTTCAGTTACAGAATGGTAATCAATTCTCCAACCTTTATTCTTACCATAGGATCCCTGCACGAAAACTCCACCAACTGAATTCAATTTTATCCGGATATACCAACCTGAAACTGTCCTTAAATAAATTTGTAAACCATTTATCGAGCCATTTTCGTTCCTCTGGCCGGAATCCACTCGGATTGTCCTTGCGTTCGGGATTATGAATGTCAAGATCCTGATGTACGATATTGTAATCTCCAACAACAATCAATTTTCGGTTTGACTGAACTAATTTTTCAAAATAGGGATATACATCTTGCAAAAATTGCATTTTGAAAAGATGTCGATCTTCTCCTGAAGATCCAGATGGAAAATAGCAATTGCAAATAGAAAAACCATCAAACTCCAACAATAACATTCTTCCTTCGCGATCATATATTGGCATATCAAATCCGATCGTTACGCTCTTGGGTTTTTCTTTGGTAAGGATCAAAACTCCGCTATAACCTTTCTTTTCAGCAGAACTCCAAAATGCATGGTAACCTTCTGCTTTAAACATTTCCGGGTCTTCATGGGAAGCATCCATTTTGGTTTCCTGAATGCAAACGAGATCAAAGGAATGTTCAACAAGCCATTCTTTAAAACCTTTGGTGATCGCAGACCGAAGTCCATTTGTGTTTAAACTGATGATCCTTTTCATGAGCTTTTTTGATCTGTTGTAGGCCAATTTTCAAGTTTGCAATGATAATTTATTTAAAAATGATTACAAAATTTAAACAAAAGGCATTTGTGATGAAAATGCATCTTTAAAGGCATTTACAGAAGTAAGTGTTTGTAATACAAAACTATATAAATCCTATTTTTATAAAATATACGCATTGATATTAAAAGTATATCTATACAGATACTCACATCATTGTGGTATTTTTTGCCAATTATTTACACTTGATATTATATTCTGCATACATATAAGCACTCAAACCCTTGCAAAATGGTTCATATTAGATGAATTTGCTATGGTATAGTTTTTGAATTAATCATCTTACTTCACCAATGGGTCAAACCGATATAAGTCTCAATGGATTGTAGTTACTTTTCTTAAAGTTGAAAAGTTTAAGTAAATGATTCATTGTTAGCATTTGTAACACATTTTTTTAATTCATTAATCTCTGAAAGCGTATGAAGACAAACCAGACCCCAGCTGTTTTGTACAAGGACGTCAGGTTTTGGTTGGTTACCATCATGACTATTTTATTAGTTGTTTTATTAATCGCTACTTATCCTGCTTAAATTATCCTTGTATCTTCAGACTTAGGTCGAGGCTTCCGGCACTGTGGGTTAGGGCTCCGATAGAAATAAAATCTACTCCTGTGAGTGCGATTTTTCTAACGGACTCCAGACTCACACCTCCGGAAGCTTCGGTTTTAAATCGTTTATGGACCATGTCCACTCCTTCTCGCAATAACTCCAAAGCGAAATTATCCATCATAATTTGATCCACTTTCCCAATCGCGAGTACTTCTTCGAGTTCTACAAGATTTTTAACTTCAATGGTGATCCCCAATTTTTCAAGCCCATGCATTTTCGCATACTTCTGAACGGATTCAATGGCTGTTTGAATTCCGCCGCATGCTTCAATGTGATTGTCTTTAATCATAAATCGATCAAATAATCCGTAGCGATAATTTTGACATCCTCCCAATCGGACTGCCCATTTTTCAAAATATCTGTTTAAGGGCGTGGTCTTCCTGGTATCTAATAAAATGACAGCCAGGTCTTCAACTTCTGCATGAAACCTGTTGGATAATGTTGCAATCCCGCTCATTCGCTGCATCAGATTTAATATCAATCTTTCACTTTTTAAAAGCGCTCTTGTATTTCCCGTAATTTCAAAAACGATATCGCCATAATGAATGATGCTACCATCTGTTTTCAAAATTTTAAATTGCAGCGATTCATCAATATACTTGAAAATTTGCTCCGCTGCTGTCACACCTGCGACAATCCCATCTTCTTTGACTTTTAAACGACCTGTTGATTGGTGCTTTTCAGGTATACAGGCTAGTGAACTGATGTCGCCATCCTGAATGTCTTCATCCAATGCCTGTTTAATAAAATTGTTGATATCAAATGAAACCATATTAAAATGTAATGCCTATTCTAAAATCTAAACTGGATAATATTCCCTTCGAATTTTCAGGATTCCCATCTGTATAAACACCTGAATCATCTGTGATATCTGTAAATGATTGGTTGAACCGAATTCCGGCCAACAAAGACATATCTTCTGTAATTTTCTTTTCAAATCCAAGGTGGATGCCATAAAACATACTCAATCCTGCTATTGAATTTCTGATATCTTCATCTTCAGTGAAGGCTAATCCTGCAGCTGTAATTTTAGCTCTTGCTTTTGTCCGGAATGCAAAACTGAATTCTGGGGCTTGCACATAAAATCGGTAGCCTTTAAAAGTACCGGTCCGCAATTTTAATCCAAATGGAAAATCGAGGTAATTAATTTTATAATCAATCCGTGTACCTGCAGGCAACATGTGGTATTCTGGGTGGCTTAATTCTGAATCTTTTAAAAGATCTCCTCCCTTCTTATAATCCATAGCTCCGCCTTGAGCAATTGAAAACCCAATACCTGCCGTTAATGCATATCTGTCGTTTAACCAATATTCACAATGTATGTGGGCTTTATATGAAAAGAGCGAAGCTGAACTTTCGATAATATTTTTATTGGCCCGCATCCAACTATATGATAGTCCAGTCATGATATTCACATGAATATCCTGTGCGTGCGCAGAAGCGCATAAAAACATAATAAAAAATCCTATTTTATTTTTCATAATCGATGCTAAGCTTAAAAAGATTGAATTATTCAGTAAAACTATAACAAATTGCGTATTTCCTGATTTCATTTGTTTCAAGCTTCAAAAAGAGGAGACTTGGTATAATTGTCGCGCCGGGGAGTAATAAATCCTTTTTCTTTGCAGTTTCATTTAGTGTAAAAACCAATAATTTGAATACCATACAAAAAATAGAAATTGGATTATGGATGCTCCTGAGCCTGCAGTTGTTTTCTTGTAAAGGTGAAAAGGACGAAAATACACCTGATGTTAAGCACATTCAAACGGAGTTGAAATTATACAGGTTTGAAAAGGAACTGGAGAAGCTCGATAGTTCAGCCTTGGCCATTGACATAAAAAAACTCTGCTCCACACATCCTGCATTTTGTAATTTATATTTTAATTCTATACTGCAAATGCCCTTCCAAATGGATCAAACGGATCCTGAATTTGGCTTGCAATTGAAAATGTTTTTATATCATCCTTCAAACATCCGGCTTTCTGCTAAATTAAAATTGGCGATCCCTGAAGATGAAATACTTCACAAAAGCTTAGAACTATCCTTGAGATATTTTAAATATTATTTTCCGGAAACGAGAGAACCTGTTTTTTACACTGCCTTTTGTGACTTTTCTTATGGTAATTTTATTTTTGAGCACGAATCTGGGGCTGATGGACTGGGTATTGGCCTCGAATTTTTTGCAGGGGAACATATTGATTATAAGACCATAGATCCCGAAAATCCCGTTTTTTCAGATTACATCAAGCGTAGCTTGAATGCCGATCATTTATTGCCCAGAACTTGGGATGCCTGGTTAGAAGATCGAATTCAAGTCCCGGCTTCTAGTCAGTTATTGGATTTTATAATCCAAAGAGGTAAAAAATTGTATATTCTGAAAACATTGCTCCCTCATGTAGCCGATACAGCTGTTTTTGATATGTCTGTTGATCAATTACAGTGGTGCCGCAATAATAAAATGGAGATTTGGTCCTTTTTTCTAGCCCAAAAGCTGCTGTATTCTTCGGAACTTATGAAAATTAACAAGTATGTCAATCCGAGTCCTAATTCTCCGGGTATGCCCGAAAATGCTCCGGGCCGCACCGGATCGTATATCGGTTATGAATTGGTGAAAGCTTATATGAAAAACAATCCGGATACCCGCCTTGTAGACTTATTGGAAACCGACGATAGTCAAAGCTTTTTACAAAAATCGAGGTTTAAACCACGGAACGAATAATCTGTCTAAGCTGTTATAATAAGGTTGGTTTAATTTTTGATACAAACCATCTAAAAACTGCGATGTCTACCCGAATTATACCATTAGTGGATCTGGAAAAATTCCAAACCGGTGATCACCGGGATAAATCTCAATTTGTAGAAGAGTTGGGCAAGGCTTTTCATGAAATTGGTTTTGTTGGGGTCGTCAATCACGGAGTGCCAAAACCCCTGGTCGATGGGTTCTACAATGGTTCCAAACGTTTTTTTTCTTTACCCCTTGAGGTAAAAATGCAATATGAAATTCCGGGTCTGGCTGGTCAAAGGGGCTATACTTCATTTGGGAAAGAACATGCCAAGCATTCGAATGTAGGCGATTTAAAAGAATTTTATCAAATAGGTCAGGTCGTGGAAGGCGATGATCCTATCAAAGCAGAATATCCTGATAATGTGATGGTTAGAGAGACTCCAGAATTTACAGAATTGGGAAATCAGCTTTATAAAGCTTTCGAAAGCAGTGGCGCAAAACTTCTGGAAGCCATAGCATTACATCTTGGCCTCAGCAATGATTATTTTTCTGATAAAATTCATAATGGAAACAGCATCTTGAGGGCCATACATTATCCGCCCATTATCGAAGAACCTGCTTCGGCCATCAGATCCGAACAACATGAAGATATTAATTTGATCACCCTATTGGTGGGGGCTTCCTCAGGCGGTCTCCAGGTGCTAACCAAAGCCGGAGAATGGAAAGATGCCATCCCCAATGAAAATGAAATCGTTGTAAATGTGGGAGATATGCTCCAACGGCTGACGAATAACTACCTGGTTTCCACTACACATCGAGTGGTAAATCCTCCAAAGGAACTTTGGCATATTCCAAGATTGTCCATTCCTTTTTTCCTTCACCCAAGGAGCGAAATGGACTTGAGCTGTCTGCCGGGATGTGTTAAACAGGGCCAAAATCCTGACTACCCTCCCATCACTGCAGGGGAATATTTAAACGAGAGACTCCGAGAAATCGGATTAAAAAAATAACTTTGACCTTTAAATTAAAAACAACATGAAACTTTTATTATTGGGAAACCTGGGAACAACTGAAGTAATCGTAATTCTCCTCATAGTCCTTTTGATGTTTGGCGGTAAAAAAATTCCGGAACTCATGAAAGGTCTTGGAAGCGGGATTCGCGAATTTAACAAAGCCAAAAACAATATTTCCAGTGAAATCCGCGAGGGGATTAGAGATGCTGACCGCCAAAGCATAGATTCTGAAAGTAAATAGTCTTTTCTTTTAACATATTAAAAATTTTTATGAAAGTATCATTGCTTTTGTGCACTGGGTTTATGACTTTATTTATCTGGAATCTCAATGCACAAAAAGTAGGACATGTTAATTCTGTTCAACTCATCGACTCTTTAAAAGAAGCTAAACAAGCTTCAATGGCTCTGAAACAATATGAGCAGTCTCTTGCAAAAGCAGGAGAAGACATGCTTGTTAGTTTTCAACAAAAGCTCAAAGCCTTTCAGGATGAAGTCAAAAAGGGTAGCCTCACCACCAATCAACAAAAACAAAAAGAATCAGAATTGGAAGTGGATCAAAATGCCATTGTAAATTATCGGGAGTCCATGAGATCTTCCTTGGATAAAAAGAGACAAGAATTGGTTAAGCCCATATTGGAAAAAATCAATACCGCTCTAAAAGCAATAGGTGTTGATGAACAATATCAGTTTATTTTCGACAGCTCGGTGGGTATGCTTTATTTTACAGAAAGTGAAAACCTTTTTAGTAAGGTCTTTAATAAACTTGAACCCAAAAACTAACATTCGTTAGTATTCTCAATCTTCAAACCTGAGGTGTTTGACAGTGATGTCGTTGTCAATGAGTTTCTTGAGCGAATCGATACCAATTTTCAGATGTAAATCGAGAAAATGTTTGGTAACTAATTGATCACTGGCTTCCGTTTTTACGCCATCCGGAATCATCGGCATATCTGAAACCAATAAAAGCGCTCCGGCCGGAATTCTATTCTTGAAAGCAGCAATAAAAATAGTTGCTGTTTCCATATCTATGGCAAGGGCACGCAGCCGGGTTAGGTATTTTTTGAAATCGAGACGATGTTCCCAGACTCTTTTATTGGTTGTATAAACGGTTCCGGTCCAATAATCTTTTTCATATTGCCGGATGGTTGTTGATAGTGCTTTTTGAAGAGCAAATGCTGGCAAAGCGGGCACTTCAATGGGGAGGTAATCATTGGAAGTTCCTTCTCCCCGGATGGCAGCAATGGGTAAAATAAAATCACCGACTTTATTCTTCTTCGATTTTAATCCGCCACATTTTCCAAGAAATAATATCGCTTTGGGATGAATGGATGTAAGCAAATCTACTATAGTTCCGGCATTGGGACTCCCCATCCCAAAATTGATAATCGTGATGTTGTTGGCTGTTGCATTAGCCATCGAGCGATCTTTTCCGTGAATCGGAACCTGATGCCATTCGGCAAACAATTCAACATATAAATTAAAATTTACCAACAGAATGTATTCGCCAAATTCTTCTAACGGAGTACCCGTGTATCTTGGCAACCAGTTTTCGACAATTTCCTTTTTAGTTTTCATAACGTTCATTTAAAACGAACGATCTTTATTTATCGCGTGAGGTACATATATCTTTTTGAATCAATGTCCCTGAAAAATGGGTCATACAAGTCTTTAATAAAGTGAATGGCTTCACCTGTAGATTTCATCTCGGGGCCTAAACTAATGTCTACACCCGGAAATTTATTAAATGAAAATACAGGTACTTTTATCGCATATCCTTTCAATTTGTGTTCGATGCTGAAGTCACTAATCTTTTTTCTGCCCATCATGATTTTAGTTGCCATATTCAGATAGGGCACCTGATATGCTTTCGCAATAAAAGGAGTCGTACGGGAAGCCCTGGGGTTTGCTTCAATGACAAACACTTGTTCGTCTTTGATGGCAAACTGAATATTGATCAATCCTCGAATATTCAATCGGAAAGCTATCGCTCGTGCATATTCAATCATTGTTTCAATGGAATGTTCGCTAAGACTGTAAGGCGGTAATACCGCAGAACTGTCACCGGAATGGATTCCTGCAGGTTCAATATGTTCCATAATGCCCATAACATGAACTTCTTCTCCGTCGCATATGGCATCAATCTCAGCTTCTTTGGCTCTTTCCAAAAACTGATCTATCAATACTTTGTTGTCGGGCATATGTTTAAAAATGGAAAGCACATGTCTTTCCAATTCCTCATCATTAATGACGATCCGCATTCTTTGTCCCCCGAGCACGTAAGAAGGTCTGACCAAAACGGGATAGCCTATCTTTCTCGCAACTTCCAATGCCTCGTCAGCATCTGTTGCGACACCATAATTTGGATAGGGTATACCCATTTCCTTCAATAAATCAGAAAAGCGGCCGCGGTCTTCCGCGATATCCATATTGTTATAATCTGTGCCAATAATCGGGATGCCTTTTTTGATGAATTTTTTCGGCAAGTTTGAGTGCTGTTTGTCCGCCTAATTGCACGATAATGCCCAAGGGTTTTTCATGATCAATGATCTCTTCCAGATGCTCCCAATAGATGGGTTCAAAATATAATTTATCAGCAACGTCAAAATCAGTTGATACCGTCTCGGGGTTGCAATTGATCATAATTGCTTCAAGGCCTTCTTCTCTGATGGCCATAACCCCATGCACACAGCAATAATCAAACTCAATGCCCTGGCCAATTCGATTAGGGCCTGAACCCAAAACGATTATTTTTTGGGTATCATTTGACGGACTTTCATTCTCAGTGTCAAAACTCGAATAATAGTAAGGGGTCTTTGCTTCGAACTCTGCGGCACAAGTATCTACCAGTTTAAATACGCGACGGATGTTTAATTTGAATCGCTGCTTGGAAACTTCCTTTTCTTCTACGCGCATCAGCCATGCAATCTGAGTATCGCTATACCCACTTTTTTTCAGCTCCTTAAAAAAAGAAATGGGAATGTCTTCGGGCAAATTATATTTCAATAACTGATCTTCCATTTGGACCAGCATTTTAATTTCTTTTAAAAACCAGGGGTCAATGCCCGTTAATTTATAAACCGTTTTTTCAGGTACGCCCAATCTCAGTGCATCTTTGATTCTAAAAATGCGATCGTCGCTTACGACTTCCAGTCTTTCAAGAATGTCTTGAGTGTTGATCCATTCTTTTTTGTCGGCTCCTAATCCGTGACGATCATTTTCGAGCGACTGACATGCTTTCTGCAGCGCTTCGCGGAAACTTCGACCAATGGCCATTACTTCGCCAACCGATTTCATTTGTAATCCAAGTCTTCGATCTGCTCCATGAAATTTTTCAAAATTCCATCTTGGCATTTTGACAATAACATAGTCCAACGAGGGTTCAAAATATGCTGATGTAGATCCCGTGATTTGATTTTGCAATTCATCAAGTGTATAACCAATAGCCAGTTTAGCTGCAATTTTTGCAATGGGGTATCCGGTTGCTTTACTTGCCAAAGCTGAAGATCGCGAAACTCTTGGATTGATTTCGACAGCAATAATTTCTTCGGTGTCGGGATTCATGGCAAACTGCACATTACAACCTCCGGAAAAATTACCCAGGGATCGCATCATTCGGATAGCAGTATCTCGCATCAACTGGAATCCGGTATCTGATAAAGTCATCGCAGGTGCCACAGTGATGCTATCACCTGTGTGGATGCCCATCGGATCCAGATTTTCAACAGTACAAATGATGACGACATTATCCTTTTGATCGCGCAATAATTCCAATTCAAATTCTTTCCAGCCAAGGACAGCTTTTTCAACCAATACCTCATGCGTTGGAGATGCATCCAAGCCTCGGCGCAAGGCTTCGTCAAATTGATCAGATTTGAGTACAAAGCTTCCGCCTGAGCCACCTAATGTGTAGGAGGGTCTGATCACTAGGGGATATCCAATTTTTTGAGCGGCTTCTTTTCCTTCCAAAAAGGAATTTGCAATCTGCGATGGTGCCACACCAATACCTAGATGGATCATGTGTTTTCTGAACAATTCGCGGTTTTCTGTCAGTTCTATCGCTGATATATCCACGCCAATCATCTTGACGCCAAATCTTTGCCAAACTTTTTGTTTATCAGCCTCTATTGCCAAATTAAGGGCTGTCTGTCCCCCCATGGTAGGCAAAACAGCATCAATTTTGCGCTCTTCGAGGATTTTGATAATACTTTCAACCGTCAAAGGAAGCAAATAAATATGATCGGCAGTCACAGGGTCGGTCATAATGGTTGCCGGATTAGAATTGATAAGGCTTACTTCAAGGCCTTCTTCCCGGAGCGATCGGGAAGCCTGAGTTCCGGAATAATCAAATTCGCAAGCCTGGCCTATGATGATGGGTCCGCTTCCTATGATCAAAACGGAGCGGATCGAGCTGTCTTTTGGCATTAAATAGTTAATTTGGCGCAAAGATAAGCTTTGCCCGACGAAAGCCGGACTTGAGTTCCTTTAGCAGTTTTGTTAGTTTTAGAATTTCGGTATCGGCCGCTACAAAAAATTGTTCATGACCAAACCTAAGTTGCTGATTACAGATGATGTTCATCCCAATCTTATTACTGGACTGGAAGCCAGGGGATATGAAGTAGAATATCAAGCTGATATAAGTTTACATCAAACCAAAGAGATTATTTCTCATTATACAGGATTGGTTATAAATAGTAAGATCAAGGTTGACAGAGCTTTTATTGAAAAAGCGGATAAACTGAAATGGATTGGAAGGTTGGGTTCCGGGATGGAAATTATCGATGTCCCGGCTGCTCAGGAAAGAGGAATTCAACTGATCAATACTCCTGAAGCAAATTGTCAGGCAGTAGCCGAACACGCTTTAGGGCTCTTGTTGAGTTTATTTCGAAATATAAACAGAGCTGACCGTGAATTGAGATCCTGGTTATGGAATCGGGAGAAAAATAGAGGCAAAGAGCTTCAGGGTCAAACAGTTGGAATTATTGGTTACGGACACACAGGACCTGCATTTGCAAAATTATTGTCGGCCTTTGATGTTAAAGTCCTCGTTTTTGATAAATACAAGCAGCATTTGGAATTGGGACCTCGTTATGAGCATGTAAAGAATGTAGAAACGATCCTAAATGAAGCCGGCGTGATCAGTTTACACATTCCCCTAAGTCCTGAAACGAAACATTTGGTCAACGAGGAGTTTTTTAATGCTTGCAAAAATTCTATTTATTTGATCAATACTTCGAGGGGCCCGATTGTAAAAACGACCGACCTGGTCAAAGCGCTAAGGTCGGGCCAGGTCCTGGGAGCCTGTTTGGATGTTTTCGAAAACGAACATCCTTTGAGCTATTCCGATGAGGAACGAAAAATGTATGAAGAATTGTACGCCTTTGAGCAGGTGATACTAAGCCCGCACATCGCGGGATGGACTTTTGAGTCGAAACAAAAAATTGCACAACTACTTTTAGAAAAGCTTGATACATTGCTATGGAACAGTATGTCTTAAGCGTTGAAAATCAATAGATTATCAATTGACATCGTTTACTGCGGAAATATTTTAGAATGCTTCAGATCAAATAGGTTTGAAATGCATTTAGAAATTCTTAACATTGCGAAATTTTTTATAGGATAATTTTTTCAAATTTACATTATGGTCAAACGAATAGTACTCATTTTCCATGCTGTTATACTCATGTCCTTGCTCGCCGGAGCTCAAACCGCTTTGTCGGGAAAAGTGGCCGACAAGGATAACGGAGAACCCATTATTCAATGTGCCATCATCATATTTAAAAATGGCATTCAGGTCACTACAGTTGTTTCTGACTTTGATGGGAACTATAGTGTGCAGCTCGATCCCGGTAAATATGACGTGGAGGCCCGATATGTGGGCTATAACCCTCAACGCGTAACAGGTATTAATGTGTTGGGCGGCAAGGTCAATACGCTTAACATCAAAATGACCTTTGGACTGGAACTTGGAGTGGTCGATGTTGTCGAATACCGGGCTCCCCTCATTGAAAAGGATAATACCACACAAGGTTCGGTAATTACTGCCGAAAAGATTAAAAACATGCCTGTCAAAAACATCAATGCGGTTGCTGCAACAGCTGCAGGTTTATCTAGTGTCGATGGCGGTAATGCATATATACGAGGTGGCCGGGCAGATGCCACTGTTTTTTACCTGGATGGTTTAAGAATCACCGGAAGGCAAATTCCAACTTCTGAACTCGAACAGCTTCAGGTGGTTACCGGAGGTATCGAGGCTCAATATGGCGATGTAACAGGTGGTATCATAGCACTTACCAGTAAAGGCCCTTCCTCCAAATTTTCAGGCGGGGTTGAATTGGAAACTTCAGAAGGATTAGATCCTTATGGCTACAGATTGTTAAGCTTAAATCTAAGCGGTCCTATCTGGAAACAAAAACTTACAGACTCTACATATGGTCGTACAATACTTGGTTATCGCGTGGCCGGACAGTATAATTTCCAAAAAGATGATGATCCTCCTGCTTATCCAATTTACAGAGCCAAAGAATCCTCCATCTCAAGATTGACCAACGATCCTTTGCGCTTATTGGGTGGTACTCCAACGGTTTCAGGTCAATTCTTGGAGGATGATGAAATTGAAGTTTTGGATTACAATCCTAACGAAGACAATACGGCTTACGATATTACTGCAAAACTGGATTTCAGACCCGTTGAAAATATTGATATTTCCATATCCGGAAACTATTCAGATGTCAATAACCGATTTAATCCCGGTGATGATAATACAACCGGTCAGGGATCCTGGACCTTGTTAAACTGGATCAATAATCCGGTACAAGACAATCAGATCTATCGCGGAAACATCCGTTTACGCCACAGACTGGGAAGGTTAGTTGATCTCGGAAACAATCCGGGCGAAGATGGTGGTGCCGGTTCAAATATCCAAAACGCCTATTACACCATTCAGGCCGGTCTCCAAAAATCTAAAAGTGAAACTCAGGATTGGAGACATAAAGACCGCTTGTTTGATTACGGATATATTGGAAAATTCCCGGGGCATTACGAATGTGAATCTAGGGAAGGTGTACACTCAGGCTGGACTTTTTTAGTTGATGGTTTTGATCCGGCAACAACAACAAATCCGGGATATGCAGCTCTCAATGAAATTGGAATTACAGAGCCACAGCTTTTAGATGGTTACAGAGCTTCCAATGGCCGCTTAAGCTCGGCTTTTGACAATACCTGGTCAGGCCTTAATAATAATGTGGGCGGAATCTACAACCGTTACAATAAAACTGATAATGATCTGGTCACTCTGCAAGTGACAAGTGGATTCGATTTTCTTCCCGGTGGTTCTAAAAGCGGAAGACATAATATTCAATTTGGCTTGGTCTATGAGCAACGCGTTTCCAGATCCTATACCGTGGCTCCTTTTGCCCTATGGAATCTTGCGCGTCTTTATACCAATAATCATATCTCTGGCGTAGATACCACGATCGTTGTTGGTTTTGATAATGATTGCGGTGATTTATACAGGAATATCATTACGCCTTCTTCTGAATCGAGATTTTACAGAGAAGTACGCAGAAAATTATTACCCAATATTCCTATTGATTCAGCGGTATATGAGTATGTAAATGTCAATGAATTAGACAACAATGCATTGAGCCTTGATATGTTTTCGGCTCAGGAATTGACAGACCAAAGTGCTATTGGATATTCAGGATACGATTATCTCGGAAATAAATTATCCGGCAATGCTAAATTCGAAGATTTCTTTAATATCATCGATGCAGAGGGTAATAAAGCTTTTACAGTAGCGCCTTTTTCTCCAATTTATGCGGGTGGTTATATTCAGGATAAGTTTACTTTTAAAGACATCATATTCAGACTTGGTTTCAGGGTTGATTACTACGATGCAAACACCAAAGTTTTAAAAGATCCTTATTCACTTTATGGGGTATTAAGTGCCAAAGCATTTCATGATATCAATGGGACTAATAAACCGGGCTCCATTGGAGATGATTATAAAGTTTACGTTTCCGGAGAACGCTCAACTTCCGTCAAAGCTTATCGAAACGGCGATCAGTGGTACAATTCCGCTGGAACACCGGTGAACTCTTCTGATCAGATTTTTACAAGTAATCTGGTTTTCCCAGCTTATATCGAACCGGAAGATACCATACGTTCGATCAAACGACCTACTTTTAAATTAGACGACTCATTTGAAGATTACGATCCTCAAATCAATTTTATGCCAAGGTTGGCTTTTTCATTTCCCATTTCAGATAATTCCAACTTTTTTGCGCATTACGATATTCTCGTTCAAAGACCAACTTCTAATTCTTTTGTTTCACCATTGGAATATTACTATTTCAATGATCAAGGCCGTACGCCTGCAAACAATCCGAATTTGATTCCAAGTAAGACTATTGATTACGAGGTTGGATTTCAACAAAAAATTTCCAATTCTTCTGCGATTAAATTATCTGCTTATTACAAGGAATTGAGAAATATGATCAACAGAATTACCTATAGCCGGGTGGCCACTGTGGGTACTTACGACAGTTATGGCAACATAGATTTTGGAACGGTGAAAGGATTTAATTTCACTTACGATTTGCGAAGAACTGGCAATCTTGAATTTACTGCTGCCTATACCTTGCAATTTGCAGATGGTACGGGTTCTGATCCGGAATCGCAATCGGGTTTAACGCAAAAGGGTATCAATATCAGAAATATTTTTCCTTTTAATTACGACGAACGCCACCGTTTTGCTTTTACGGTTGATTATCGCTATCAATCCGGTAAAGCATACAATGGTCCAAGAATTGCCGGCAAGGACATTCTTTCCAATTTTGGAATCAATTTTCAAGTGATCACCGCATCCGGAAGACCCTATTCACCGGGTACACAGATCGTACGTTTTGGAGGCTCCGGTTTCCGGGGAGATATCAATGGTGCACGTTTGCCATGGAACTTTGGTATAGATGTGAGAGTAGATAAAAACTTCAGTCTTGTGAAAGGAAAAAATCCTTTGGACCTGAATATTTATCTGCGTGTCCAAAATTTACTAGATACCAAAAATGTGATTGCTGTTTACAGAGGTTCGGGTGATGCCAAAGATGATGGCTATTTGAATTCTGATCGCGGCGATGCAGAATTGGATAATGTGGTCAGCTCCTATGGAGAAAGTTATATAGATTATTTTGTCAACCAATACAATTACCGGGTTCTTAATCCGGACAATTTCACGCTTCCAAGAAGAATATTTATTGGAGCTATATTGGAATTCTAAATTTAAAATTTAAAAAATAATATGAAATATTCATTTTTTATTTTCATTCTATTCGTTTCATTTTTAAACGATGCATTAGCACACAAGCCATCTGAAAGTTATGGCAAGCCAAATGCATCCAGTAAAAAATTACAGGTTCGTGGTGGTGCATGTGCTCCAGCTACGAAACAAATAGATCTCGACATCAATAATGTGCGCGCAAGATTATTGAATGGCGGTGATTGTTGGTGGGATCTTAACCGGGGAAGTTATATCGTTCCTAAGGTCGAACCGGGATCCAATAAGGAAGAGGTATCAGCGATTTTTGCAGGTGCAGTATGGGTAGGTGGAAAAGATCCTGCAGGCAATCTACACATGATGGGTCAAACGTTCAGAAGTTCAAGTGCTAACGATTGTTGGCCAGGGCCACTTACGAATCTCGGTGAAACAGATATGGATATTTGTTTGAAATGGGATCAGTTTTTCGTGGTCAACGGTAGCAGTATCAGAGAACAACAAAAAAACTTCAGGGCGGTCAGAGGCATTCGCGAATTAACCGTAGATGAAATTCCGGAAGATGTACTTTATTATCCGGCAAGAGGAAATAAGTACTTTTCTCAAAAGTATAATTTCGAATTACCGGATCCGATCTTGTATCCTCAGGGCTTGGGTTTGTTTTATGAATATCCCGAATCAGAAGATGGCATCTATCAACCTGAAAAAGGTGAATTTCCAATTATCGATATCCGGGGCTGCCCCGAGCCGGTTTTTCCGGATCAAATGATTTTCTGGATCTACAATGATAATGGAGGCATTCACACCAATTCAAACGGAGAACCTATCCGTATGGAAGTTCAGGTACAGGCTTTTGCTTTTACAACTGGAGATGAAATCAATGACATGACCTTTCAAAGATATAAGTTGATTAACCGTGCGCCTCAGGATTTGGAAGAGTGTTATTTCGCAATGTGGGTAGACCCCGATTTAGGATGTTATTCTGACGATTATATTGGTTGCGATGTTGAAAGAAGCATGATGTTTATTTATAATATAGACGGTTCAGATGGAAATAATGGTTGTAATTGCGACCGCGGTGTAAATACCTATTGTACAGAAATACCTGTGCTAGGTGTGGATTATTTCAGAGGACCTTTAGATACTGCAGGAAATGAGATTGGGATGTCATCTTTTATGTATTATAACAACCCAAGTGGCGGGGGTAATCACCCTGCAGCCACCACAGATCCTGGTTTAGCCACAGAATATTATAATTATTTAACAGGTAGATGGCGCGATGGTACACCTTTGACCAGAGGCGGAAGCGGATATAATCCCGGCTCAGTCGATTCTACACGATATGCTTTCCCAAGTGAGCCCAATGACAATTCAGGCTGGAGTATGTGTTCTGTTCAAGCACCCGAAGGTGATAGAAGAACTTTACAGGCAACAGGACCTATGTTGTTAAAACCGGGTGCCATTAATGAATTAATCATCGGTGCAGTTTTTGTTCCTGATCAAAATTATCCTTGTCCGGGATTAGACGAACTGTTTGCAGCAGATAATTTATCTCAGGATTTATTTGATAATTGTTTCAGATTAAAAGATGGACCTGATGCTCCGGATGTCGATTTTATTGAATTAGATCGCGAATTGGTGATGGTCCTTACCAATGATATAGGTTCAAATAATTATCTGGAATCATGGGAAGATAAGGGTATTGGTCTTCCTCCTGGAGTAGATAGCTTGTATCGTTTTGAAGGCTACAGAATATTCCAAGTTGCAGATGCTTCTGTAACTTTGACAGATGCTGTTATTTCAGATCCTACCAAAGCAAGAGAATTGTTTACCGTAGATTTAAAAAATAAAATCACAAAGATTTATAATTGGGTTGGTACCAAAAACCCTAATCCGAATCAAACTACGCATCCTATCGTTTACAGTCCGGTTGAAAAAGTAGCCGGTGCAGATGTAGGAATACGCCACACCTTTAGAATTTCAGAAGATCAGTTTGCGACTGGCGACCGGCGATTGGTGAATCACAAAAAATATTATTTCGTTTCAATTGCATACGGATATAATAATTATAAAAGTTATGACCTCGTCGAAAATCTCGGACAACGTACACAATACTGTCCGGGTCGTTTGAACATTGGTCCTAATGGCGATGGTAAGCCTTATACTGCCATACCAAGGCCACAGGTTTATGAAAAATTAAATTCTGAATATGGCCAGGGATTTGAAATCACGCGTCATGATGGAATTGGAGTTGGCGGAATTGATTTAAAAGTTAAATCAGATATGTATGATAAAATGCTGAATCCAAATTTTGATGGAAAAGTAACTTATCAGGGCGGAAATGGTCCGGTTGAAATAAAAGTTTACGATCCGCTTCGCGTTAAAGATGGAGATTATCAATTGCGTTTTTCTGATGCTAATTTGAACAATACAAAATTGGATGATCCTGTAAATTGGATGTTGATTCGCACCAATTCAAACGATACTGCAGTTTCTGAATCTGATATCAGCCGTTTCAACGAGCAGATAATGAATAAATTTGGAATTTCAGTTGCCATAGGACAAACAATTGATGCCGGCAGTGATTCTACAAATACTTGTGGAGTGATTGGCGAAGGCATGTATTTTGATTACAAGGATCCAAATGGTTTAAGATGGTTGATTGGTCAGCCAGATAACGATGTTGCTCAAACAGATTTTATTCAAACCGGCTTAGGACAGCCTAGATATGCACTGGATCCACAGGGATGTTTTTCAAAATTAGGTGGCCCCGAAATTCAGGGAACCTGGTATCCTTATAAATTACCTTCAGATTCCTTTATTTTAACTCCGGTATGGATTGATCCATTATCAAAAGTAACTCAGGGAACTATGAAGTTGAGCGATTTGAATAATGTTGACATCGTTTTCACTTCAGATAAATCTAAATGGAGTCGTTGTGTTGTCATTGAAACCTGGAATTCAAATGCAGGAGATCAACCGCTTTCTCCAATTAGCGGTGTAAAGAACTTTGGCATCAAAAGAAGTCCTTCTGTAACAAAAGACGACCTCGACGGCGATGGATTACCTGATATCGATACCAATGAAGACAGTACGGGCTATGGATGGTTTCCAGGCTATGCAGTAGATGTAGAATCTGGCAAGAGACTGAATATTTTATTTGGAGAAAATTCATTTTACTCTGAGGAGAATATTTTGCTTTCTGGCTGCTCACAACGTGGTTGGACCGGTAATGACATGATGTACAATCCTACTGATGAATATGTTATTTTAGACCAGGGTTGTCCAATCAATGCTTTCACATCAGAGTTGGGTATTCCATTAGGTGGCCATCATTACATTTACGTTACAAAAACTCCTTATGATTCCTGTAAATCTTTCCGTTCAGGTTTGAATTCAACCAGGATTGCCGATAAGAATAGGTTGTTCAGAGATTTCACCTGGTGCAGCATGTCAGTGATCAATCAGGGAATGCAAATGAATTCATACAAAGACGGATTGATACCCAATGATGTAACCGTTAGATTCCGGGTTGACAATCCTTATCAGTATGCTGTAGGGACCAATGAAAACAAAGGACATAATTTGTATTCATTTAGTATATCCGGATTTGAAGCAGATCACGTTGTAGAACAAACAGCATTTACCAATGCCCTTGACAACGTAAATGTCGTTCCAAATCCATATTATGGATTTTCAAATTATGAAACGGGTCAGTTTTCAAATGTGGTAAAAATCACTAACCTTCCTGCAAGTTGCACTGTAACTATTTATTCTGTTGATGGTAAGTTTATAAAGCAATACAAACGCGATGAAGTTCCTGTCAAGAGAAGAGGTTCAAATCCGGGAATTATTGAAACGCAAATCACACCTGATATTGAGTGGGATTTGACTAATTTCAAAAGCATTCCGGTATCAAGTGGAGCTTACATCATTCATATCAAAGAAAATTCAACCGGAGCAGAAAAAATTGTGAAGTGGTTTGGAGTTGCAAGAAAATTTGATCCTTCAGGTTTATAATTCAAAACAAACAGCACCTGTCTGGTCCCAAAAACCAGACAGGTATTTTAGAAATACTTTAAATTCATTTTTTATGTATAAAAAGTTACTTAGCCTCATCATCATGCTGAATCTTGCACTGTTTGCCATTGCAGGAAATCCTGACAGGCAAGGAGAAGCCGGGGCTTATGAATTGTTGATGAATCCCTGGCCGAGAAGTGGCGCTCTCAATAGCCTGAATGCTTCCCGTGTAGGTGGTATCGAAGCCATGATGCTTAATCCAGCCGGTTTGTGTAGGATCAATAATTGGGAACTTGGCCTGGCTCAAACCAAATGGTTAAGACCTAGCGGCATTGAGATTAGTTCCGGGGCATTTGCTACCAAAATTGGAAAAAATGGAACGCTCGGAATCGCATTGATGAGTTTGAGTCTGGGAGACATCAAAGTGACTACAACCACTAACCCGGAAGGAACTGGAGCTACCTATTCGCCTACATTCAGCAATATTGCAGTAGGTTATTCGCATTTGTTTGGAAATAAAATTTCAGTCGGATTTTTATTGCGTGGAATATCAGAAGGTATACAGGATTTAAGTGCTTTTGGAATGTCTATCGATGCCGGAGTACAATATGTTACCGGTGATGATAATAATTTTAAATTTGGCATTGCCTTGCGAAATATTGGTGGTCCGATGAGTTTTAGCGGAGACGGACTTTCTGCCCAGCTGAAGAGCCCGGAGAATACAGACCTTACCTATAACATCAGATTATCAAGATTTGAATTGCCATCTCAGTTACACATTGGGATATCATATGACATTAATCCTTCAGAGCACATAAGTTTTACGCCTATCGTCAATTTTACTTCCAATTCTTTCGGTAGAGACGAAATTGGTGCAGGTATCGACACTAAACTTACGAAATACCTAGACGTTAGGGCATCCTACAAACTCGAATTAGGCGAGGCTATTGAAGGAGACGTTAATACGGCTCATACAGGCCTGGCTGCCGGAATGACCGTAAATGTTCCTTTAAGCAAAAAGAATGACAGCAGATTGGCTATAGACTATTGCTACAGGCATTCTGATCCCTTTGATGGAACCCATCAAATCGGTTTGAGACTGGAATTTTAATTTTCCCTGAACTAAACAGGGGCCTTATGATGTTATAATCTCTATAAAAGAATATTAAAAACGTTTGTCACCTAGCGTGGCAAGCGTTTTTTTACTTTAATCCGCCAAATAATTTTAACATGAGTGGACTGAATTACATGACCCAGGAAGGCTATGACAGGCTTAAACACGAATTGGATCATTTTAAAACAACAGGAAGACAAGAAGCTTCTAAAGCCATTGCAGAAGCAAGGGAAAAGGGAGATCTGTCAGAAAATGCTGAATACCACGCTGCAAAAGATGCCCAGGGTATGTTGGAATTTAAGATCAATGAACTGGAGAAAAAATTGATGAATGTTCGCATCATTGCAGAAGGGGATATAGATACCTCCAGTGTTGCTATGCTTACCAACGTCAGAATCAAGAATCATAAGGCCAATAAGGAAATGACTTTTAAAATTGTCTCTGAAGCGGAGGCAGACATTAAAACCAGCCGAATATCCGTAAGTTCACCAATTGGACAAGGTTTATTGGGCAAAAAAGTTGGCGACAAAGCAACTGTTAACACTCCAGCAGGTGAGATGATACTAGAAATTCTTGAAATCAGCATTTAATGGCCAGTTTGTTTACCCGCATTATTCAAGGCGAAATTCCGTGTCATAAAATTTCTGAAAATGAATATTGTTATTCATTTCTCGATATAAGACCGCTTGCAAAAGGTCATACACTGGTTATTCCTAAACAAGAAATCGATTACATTTTTGATGTGCCGGATGAACTTCTGCAAGAGATGATCCTTTTTTCAAAAAAATTAGCGATTGCTATTAAAACAGTTGTGCCTTGCATCAAAGTAGGAATGAGTGTGATTGGATTGGAAGTGCCGCATGCACATATTCACCTGGTACCCTTAAACCAGATATCCGAATTGAATTTTAGCAATCCGAGGTTGCATTTTTCAGACCAAGAGTACACAGAAATAGCCTTAAAAATATCGCAGGCTTACGAAGCACTTAAATAATCCGCTCAGGATTTTTTTGAATAAATTTTTTCCAACCCGTAGATGCTTCTTTTGGCTTCCCTGCAGACTTCATTTGAAAAGATAGGCAGAGAGCAGCAGCCAAAGCATCAGAGGCATCAAAATATTTGGTGTTCATTTTGAAATTCAAAATGGATTCCAACATCCCGGCAACTTGCTCTTTACTTGCGTTACCATTGCCCGTGATTGATTTTTTTATTTTCTTAGGAGAAAACTCGTAAATTTCTAAACCCATAACAATTGCAGCCGCTATCGCTACACCCTGAGCTCTGCCTAGCTTGTGCATACTTTGTGCATTTTTACCAAAAAATGGCGCTTCAATGGAAAGGGCATATGGCTGATGTTTTTCGATCAATTCCTGAATACTCAGAAATATTTCTTTCAATTTGTCTTGTTGAGATTCAATGGATTTCAAATGCAGAACATTGAGATCTACTACTGAAGTCTGATTATCTTTGATTTCTATAATTCCATAACCCAGAATGTTTGTACCGGGATCTACACCAAGAATGCGAAAGGATGTATTCATAAATGGCAAAAGTAATCATGATTGAGGAATTTTATATTGAGAGTCTAAGGAACTGCGATAAGGTTCTTTAATAAATGTAATGGTGAACTCATCAAAAATATTAATAATCTTACCGCTTCTGGCATTCATCGCATTGGTGGTCGCTATTGTGAATGGCATTCCATATTTGAATATTGAATCACTGAATATGGACTTCAACTTTTGTTGCGCGCTAACGCTCATTGCTTTATTAATGCCTTTGAATATTATATTGGAAGCTATGAAATTATTAACGGGAAGATCTGAAGATTCTAGTTTATCGGATTCGATGATCAAAACCTGCCAGGGATTTTATTTGCAGTTTTTATTACCTCTCGGACTAGGAGCCATTGCGGGTCGAAGTTGGAATGTGGATGATCAGTATAAACGCATTCAGATTGAAGCAAGTTTGTTGGGTGGAATGTTCCAATCACTAAGTAATTTGTTAGGATTGTTTTTTCTCTTTTTGATTCCCACCATCGTGACGAATGCTTATGTAGCTAGAATTCCGACATTAAATGACTTTGGGATAATTGCAATTTTAGGAATTTTTGGATTTGTTTTATTGGCATTGTATTTTTTCAAAAATTGGTTCACCTGGGAAATATGGAAAAACTTCAATCCCTTAAAATTTATGAGGGCGGGAAGGTCAGTGTGGAATATTAAAAGGCTCGGTTTATTATTTGTTTATAGTTTTTTACGCTATGTGATTTATCTGTTGCAGTGGGTGACAGTCCTCATATGGATAGGTCAGTTACCATTCTTGTATGCTTTGACAGCTTCTATTATTTATTTGGCCGTGGTAACTTTTGTGGTCTTGCCTCCAGCCCTGTCTTTACTTTCCAGAAGTGGTATTGCTTGTGCAGTATTTGGAGTTATGGGCATGGAAGCTTCCCTGGCAATGAGTCTTTGTTGGCTTATATTTTTGTTAAACAATGGAGTTCCTGCAATCTTGGGTTCTTTTTTTATGTTAAGAGAGATAAGATGGCATACAAAACTATAATATTCATTCTTTTATTTGCGGGCACAGTCTCCACGGGTTTTCTCATAAAACCTGATTTGAATCCAACTGAATCTGCATTCGGAAATGGGGAAAAGCTGGTATACAAAATATTCTACAACTGGAATTTTGTATGGCTGTCAGCGGGCGAAGTTCACTTTGAAATCAAAGAGGAGGATCATTTGTATCATGTGGAAGTCACAGGCCGGACCTATGCTTCATATGAGTGGTTTTATAAAGTCCGCGATAAATACCATTCATACATCGATAAGCAAACTGGACTTCCCAGATTATACATTCGCGATATCCAACAAGGAAATTACAGGCGGTACGAAAAAATTGTATTTGATTACGACAAACAGATTGCTTATAGTTATACAGGCCGGACTATGACGGATCTTAAATTGACAGAAATAACTTTGGATAAACCCTATTACGACATGGTTTCATGCATGTATTATTTGCGGAGCCAGAATTTACCACAATTCAGTAAATTAAAGAAAACCTCATTTCATTTATTGCTGGATGACAAAAATACGAGCTGGGATTGAAATTCGGAAATTACGAAAAGTCTTTTCGGATAAAAGATTCTGGAACTTATAAAACGTTTCATGCAGTTGCTGATGTCATTTCAGGGCATGTATTCGATGAAGATGCTAAAATTAAATTATACGTAGGAGATGATCGCAATAGCTTGCCCGTATTGATTGAATCGCCTTTGGTTGTGGGTTCTGTAAAAGCCATTTTGAGCAGCTATTCAAATCTCAAACATCCCTTTGATTCGAAATTGGAATAGATGGAAATTAAGATTAAGGCTAAATGTTAAAAGCTAAAAGCCAAAAGCATAAAGCTTGATTTGAATCTATACTCAATACTCCATAATCTGTCAGTGCCTGATATAGGTTGACCATATTTTATCATTAAAAAACATAAAAATGGCAACAATTAGAAGGCAATTTAAATGAGCATTGAGCAGCGTATGGCGAGGCATTTTTCAGAAAGTTTCAAACGATCGAAGGTTCTCGAGATAGAGCAAGGTAGAGCAAAGTCAGTGAAATTTGTAAGGAATACGAGGTTAGCCCTACCAATGTATACAAATGGATGAGTAAATTTGGTGCAGCTAAAAAGCCAAATTCGCATGATTGTTGAAGCAAATTCCGACACTAAAAAATAATAGAACTTAAGCAAAAAGTTGCAGAATTGGAACGAGTAATTGGTCAAAACAGATCTAATTGACTTTCAAACTAAGATGATTGAATTAGCAGAAGAAGCATACAAGATTGATATTAAAAAAATATTCTTCAGCACAATCTGCTACTTCAGACAGGAGCGAAAGCGATATCCATTCTCATTAAATAAGTTGTACAGAGTAATGAATATCAGCAAACAATCTGTTCATCAAAGAATAGAAAGGAATCACCAGGATCTAGAAATAGAAGCACAACTTCTGTGGCTCATACACCAAATTCGTGAAGATCACCCTACGATGGGAGTGCGTGATCTGTTTTATAAAATTCGGCCAGAATCCATGGGCAGGGACCGTTTTGAAGCCTTTTGTAAAGAAAATAGTTTGATGTCCCTTAAGAAAGTATTTAGGCCAAGAACAACAGACAACACAGGGGTTATACGATTTGACAATTTGCTTATAGATCTCCAAATCAATCGAGTTGATCAAGTCTGGCAAAGCGACATAACCTATTTTGAATTAAACAATAGGTTTTATTATTTAACTTTATCCTTGATGCTTATTCTAGACGAATTGTTGGGCATAACGTGTCGGATAATTTAACGACCATTTGTACCACAATGCCAACTTAAAAATGGCTATAAAGTTGCGAGCCAAACAAAAGATGAGCGAATTAATATTCCATTCCGATGGTGGTGGACAATACTATACAAAAATCCTTTTTTAGAGCTTACCGCAAATATGAAATCAGAAACAGTATGTGTGAATATGCTTGGGAAAATGGTAAAGCTGAAAGGATTAATGGAATCATAAAGAATAACTATTTGATACACAGGGATATTAAAAATTATCATCAATTGACTATAGAGGTTGACCGAAGTGTACAACTTTATAACTTAGAAAAACTCATAAAAAGAGTTACAAAGATTAAGTCCTGTTGAATTTGAAAATTTGGATATAACTTTACACTTGCAAAAACACCGAGGATGAAAGAGTCATTTGATGCAAATAACAAAATATATAGGGTATCGAACCCCATATATTTTGAGCAAATACACCTCAGAATCTTGATGTATTCTCTGCAAATAATTCAGTAAAGTTACACAAAACGGTCAACCCTATTTAGGCATTGACAATCTATACTCTATAATCCATACTCCATAATCTATACTTTTGATCTATAATCATTCACTTTAGCCTCCCGACATGATAATTTTTTTTCTACCAATAGTATTTTTCATGTCGGGATCCTTTAACCTTTTCCCTTCTCCCCTTCCTTCATATTTTCTCCACCTCTTCCAACAGGAACATTAAGCGATTGATATCTTTAGAATTCAATATTAATTTTCCCTGAATATCTATAGGCTCGGAGGTATATGGGATTGGTTTTTTTGCTTTAATTTCTACAACGGTTTCTGGACCTGCTTTGCCGCAAAAAAAAACAACTTGCATAGGGAAATGCAAGAGAACACAAATTCCGTATGACTTTTAAATCTTCCGTTGGAATAATATATCCCTTTTAGTTTGATGGTTTTACCTTCAAAGATCTTTTAAATCTTTACTGAATAAAGGTTTATCGACTTTATTCCAAGTAATTCATCATACTCTTTTTGTAAGTGACTTTTGCTAAAACTGGCCATGCTTTGGGGAATATAGGGATGTGGTTTTAACAATACAAACGAATGTTAGTATTGTAATCCAAAGTAGTTTATGTAAATAACATTTATTTTCATAAGTATATTATTCAGAACTTAAGGTGTGATCTTCATATCTGTTTTCTCTTACTGAACGGCAGGAATTAATGCCGCCAAAATGCCCAATAAACAAGCTGCAATCAGGATCGGCCACTCACCTGACAGCAAGACATCTGCACGGATTCCATGTTTCATTTCGAGTTTGAGTAGTGGATTGACAATAGCAAGCAAAATATGTGCTAAGCTTTCAATTGTAACACCTGAAAAACTAAGCAGCGCGGCTTCTGAAAGTGTCCATCGAATTATTTTAGAAGGGCTCGCTCCTGCAAATCTCAACAAAGTCATTTCGTATTTGCGTTCCTCCATTGCTTGCCATAAGCTGATAAAAGGCTTAACAGAGATCAAAACTAAGGCGATCAAAACAAAGGATAATAATTCAGTGGCTGTGCCTGTAGTTCATACAATCTGTTTAATTCGATGGCTGGACTTGCTGCCATCATTTCTATGTATTTTCATTGATGCTTCTGCCAAAATTTAAACTTTGAATATTCGTTTCTTCAAAATTCCAATAGGACAGATGTAATTTCACCTTCCAGTGTTTATGAGGTCTAGATTTGTCAGACAAAGCTGGTCCGTGGTGATGTGCAGAATGGTCTTCGCACCAACTCGGCGTGGTGCAAAGCCCAATAAGAAGAAATAGAGATGAGGATGAGTTGATCGGTAATCGTTCCGGTAGGTTTTAAGATTCGCAAACTTTGAACTGATGTTCATCGTGTTGATGTTCATTGACATTTTCGGTTTGGATACCATGACCTGAAATAAAAGCGTATCATTAATTTTCAATCCTGTTTTTATCGCGGCTTCTGATCCTATAACTGCATGAAAATCCTTGTCGAACCATTGTCCTGTTTCAAATTGAATTGAGTCCAATGCCCGTAGGTATCTGTAGTGCCTACCAATCGGAATCCCTGCGTATTGATCGCCAGAGCAATAGGTAAAGCAGATTTGATGATGGGATGATTCTCGCTTTAAGAAAAACCTTACAATCTGAAAGAGAATATTTCCCGTTGGAAAATCAATGTGAAATAAATTGCAGAGTACAGATTGTAAAGGACTCCTTTGCTGCTAAATTAAATCCGTTTTACCTAAATTTTTTATTGAAGTGATTTTCGAATTG